>JACBOA010000015.1:0-7500 GCA_013403005.1 Methanobacteriaceae archaeon
ACCAAACGCTCAGTCTATAAAAAAGCCTACCTAAATGTACTTTTACTAGGAATAATAATATCCTACGGCCAAAACGAAATCCAAGAAATCTACGCCTTGGAAAACTTCACATAAAACAGACACCCTATTAGTTCAAATATGGGAGAAAAAGTATAGGGTTATTTTTATATCAAGATTAATTCACTTATTAAGATTAATTCACTCAACACCCCTCTACACAAGACATTTTTTTTAGAAAAATGACTTTTTAGATAATTTTTCAGATAATATCTAGGTATTTCATTTCTTTTTATAATGTTTATTTCTTTTGATGTATGCATTCTCCGGATATGACTTTTCTAAGGCTTCCGTCGTTCATTTCCAGGATGAGAACTCCTTCTTTGTTTATGCCAACTGCTTCTCCCCTTACCACACGTCCGCCCTTTTTATGCACCTCTACATAAGAACCAATGGTCTTGGAGAGCCTGCGCCATTGGGACAGAATCTCAGGAAAACCCCCGGCTTTGAAATCATTGTAAAGGTTTTCGAATTTTAAAAGGAATCTTTCCACTAATTCCACTCCAGATATCTCCTTTTCCAGTTCTCTTTTTAGGGATGTGGCACCTTCTCTGAGTCCTGGTGGGAAGTTATCCACATCCACGTTGAGATCAATACCAATACCCACCACTACATAATCCAGTTTCTGTGAACTGGCACTACCTTCAGTTAATATTCCACAAACTTTTTTATCTCCAATGAGTATGTCATTGGGCCATTTAATACCAACATCCAGTTTGCACTCCTGATCCAGTGTCTCAGCCACTGCTACTCCAGTTACCAGAGTGAGCTGTGGTGCTTGGGAGGGTGGAATATCTGGCCGGAGAATTATGCTCATCCAAACCCCACCTGCGGGTGATAACCATTTTTTACCCCTCCTACCTTTGCCACTGCTCTGACTTTCAGCTATTACAATGGTTCCTTCAGGGGAACCTTTCATGGCCAGTTTTTTGGCCACCTCATTGGTGGAATCCACCTCATGGTAATGATGAATTTCACGTCCCATATAACTGGTTTCCAGACCTTTTTGAATTTCGTAAGGTAGGAGCGTGTTAGGAGCTTTTAAAAGACGATACCCATTCTCAGAAACCTCAATTTCATAACCCTCATCCTGAAGGGTTTGAATTTCTCTTGTCAGCTTTTTCGCAGGTATTCCGGTCTCTGATACTAAATCATCCTCGGAAACAAATTTATCTTTATTCTGATGGAGTTTTTTCAATATCTCTTCTTTATACATAAAACCACCTGAAAATCTTTCATCTGTTAAAAACCCCTTTATAAAGCATTAGCAGTTATCATATTCATTTGAATTTCTTATCCTTGAGCATCTCGTCCATTTCTGATCGAAGCTCTTTTTTTATTTTAGACTAAATTTATAGACTAAATTTATTTATGAATCTCTATGATTAACCTCATTACTTCTTATTTTTATTCATGGCATGAGCCATATGGCTTGAAACTGCTGCTGAAACTGCTGCCACTCTTTTCGAAGGTAAAAATGTGGATTTTAGTCTGGACACTCTATTTTTATCTTCTTGGACGATTTTTTCCATTTTCTCCCTTATTTCCTGTTTATTTTCATCCACAAAATGGGTGTGTAATTTGGCTTCATTGAACTTGGAGCTTAACATCATGGCTTTATGGAAGGGTATGGTTGTTTGCACCCCTAGAATAATGTATTCTGATAGGGCCCTTTTCATCCGGCTGATGGCTTCATTTCTGTTTCTTCCCCAGACAATGAGCTTGGAAATCATGGAATCATAAAAGGGTGGTATGGTGTAGTTCATATAAACCCCACTATCCACCCGCACTCCAGGACCTCCCGGAGAACGGTAACCGGTTATTTTACCAGGGTTCGGTGCAAAATCAGCCAATGGGTTTTCAGCATTTATACGGCACTCAATGGCATGTCCCCGTACCTGGATCTCTTCCTGGGTGCAGCATAACTTTCTACCTGATGCTATTTTAAGCTGTTCTTTAACCAGATCTACTCCAGTCACCACTTCTGTGATAGGGTGTTCCACCTGAATCCTGGTATTCATTTCCAGGAAATAAAAGTCCCCATTTGAATAGAGGAATTCCACAGTACCTGCATTGGTGTAACCAATTGATGAGGCTGCTTTAACTGCGGCCTGCCCCATCCTTTCCCGGAGTTCCTCGGTCATGATGGGGGATGGTGATTCTTCAATTAGTTTCTGGTGTCTGCGCTGGATACTGCACTCCCGGTCTGCCACGTGGATGGTGTTACCATGTTCATCAGCCAGGATCTGGAATTCAATGTGACGGGGTTCTTCTATGTATTTTTCAATAAATACAGTGGAGTCTCCAAAGGCAGATGCCGCCACAGATTGGGTGGATTCCAGGGCACGGAGGAGTTCATCTTCCTCGTAAACAGTCCGCATACCAATTCCACCCCCTCCGGCTGATGCTTTGATAATTACAGGATAGCCAATGTCTTCTGCAATTTTAAGGGCTTCCTCAGGGTCAGATACTCCCTTACTGTTACCAGGGATAACTGGTACTCCTGCTTTTTCCATGAGTTTACGGGATTCTATTTTACTTCCCATGGATTCAATAACAGAACCTGGTGGTCCTATGAGTTTTATACCAATTTTTTCACATTCATCCCCTAGCTGTGAGTTTTCGGCAAGAAAACCGTAACCAGGGTGCAGTGCATCAGCCCCTGATTTTTCGGCAACATCTAGAATGTGGGGAATGTTCAGGTAACTATCGGATGGGGAGGGCCCCCCTATATTATAAGCCTCGTCAGCGTATTTGGCGAAGAGTGAATTTTTGTCTGCGTCTGAGTAAACTGCAACACTCTTTACATCCAGTTCTCGACAGGCGCGCATCACCCGGATGGCTATTTCCCCACGGTTGGCAACCAGAACCTTTTCAAACATGATATCATCCTTTTAATCTCATTTTGGGATATTATGGCTTTAAACACAGTTTATGGCTTAAATAATTTCTATAATTATTTTATTTTACTATTATTGTTAATTCCATTTTTGGGACAACTTCCCATATATATATCAGGATACTTTTTTCATAATCTGGTAAACATAATCTGGATAAATATATCTATTATCTGTATCTCCTTAAAGATTTTATGCTAACATATTATTAAGAAAGGATAAACTAAAAATATATTAGTATTTGCTCATGATTCATCATTTAATCTCAGATTCACCATGAAACTGAAACAAAGACACCTTGAAATGGCTTTGCAAGCCATACCCCCTCATCCAGATCCAGATCCAGACTTGGAACAGTACCATACTCCTGCCCTTATAGCGGCTGATGTGGTATGGAATGCCACAAGTCTGGGTGATATTCGTGGGATGAAGGTAGCTGACCTTGGTTGTGGGACGGGGGTTCTGGCCCTGGGGGCAGCCCTTATGGGAGCTTGTGAAGTGGTGGGTGTTGATGTGGATGGGGCTGCACTTCAGGTTGCACAAAAAGAAGCAGAACGATTGAAAGTTCAGGATAAATGCAGATTCATCCATGTGGATATTGAGGATTTTCACCAAGAAGCAGACACCGTGATCCAGAACCCACCTTTTGGAGCCCAGAAAGCCAACTGGAAAAAGGGTGACCGTAAATTCCTGGAAAAAGCCCTTGAAATATCACCGGTGGTTTATTCATTTCACCTGGCCAAAACAGAGGAATTTTTAAAGCAGATGGTGAATGCCATGGGTGGGGTAATCACCCATAGGTTTTACTATGAATTTCCACTGCCACGAATTTATAAATTTCATCGGGATGAGAAGAGGGATGTGGAAGTGGTTGTTTTGAGGGTTGAAAAATTTTTGATGTAAAAGTTCACATTTTAAGAATCTTAGTATAGTTCTTAAGTCTTCTAAAGGATATTTTTAACAAATTTGCTCTGTTAAAAACTTTCTTGACAATATTTATATAAGGTTTAAAAACAAAAATTTAAAGATGCGAGTTAATAAAGATATCACGATTTTCATACCATCTTCTTTTATTCAAGAAACAAAAGATTTAAAACTAAAGACATACAAAGTAGGGTTGATTGGCAGATCAGCTGCTCTGTTTCGGGTGAGGAAAATCGTTGTTTACAGCGATACTGAAGACCCCGAAGACCGGAAAGGGGCAAAGTTTATTAGTGATATCCTCACTTATATGAATACCCCACAATACCTTAGAAAAAAGGTATTTCCTATAACCAGGGAGTTAAGGAATGTTGGAATACTACCACCGCTCCGCACTCCCCATCACCCCACTGGAGAACTCCATCAAGGTGATTATAGACAGGGACTTACATTGAAAAGGACCAAAAAGGGCACCATAGTTGATATAGGTGCTGACACAGAAGCGCTATGCAAGGAAAAACTCAGCGTGAACCGTGTCTTAAGCTTTAAGGTAGATAAGTTAGGAAAGGAAATAATAGTCACTCCTGATGAACCTGATGTTTATTGGGGGTATGAAGTACTGTCTACTTATAAGAATTTAGATGATAGCATAGAATTGTTAAAACCACGACCCGACCTGGTCATTGGAACAACACGCTATGCTGAACCCATCACTTCTGTTTTAAACGAAGTAAAAGAGGGGTTAAGGGGCTCCAAACACATAACTATTTTGTTTGGTGGTCCATATTCGGGCTTACACGAATTAATGGGCAACCCTGGGGACGTATTGGACCTGGAGGTTAACACCATCCCTAATCAGGGAACTAAGACTGTAAGGACTGAAGAGGCAGTTTTAGCTACTTTATCAGTATTTAATATGCTAATGGATTAGTTAGCGATTAATCCCCCAGTCATGGGTTAATCGAAGAATAACGGGACCATAGTGGCTATTTAGTGTGCTAATTGGCAAATTAAATTTTGATATGGATAATGCAGGGTTCAAATAGATTATCTTGCATTATAGCTAGTGATAAGCATTGATTATAACTGAACTGGTTTGCAATGCGCGTTTGGGAGTTACTTTAAGACTCTCTAGAGTAATTTATGTTCACATATTTGGAAAAGTGGAAAATTTTAGATTAAGGAGGAAATATTAGATGGCTAGACATCATCAACCTAGAAAAGGATCAGTTGCATTTAGTCCTAGAAAAAGAGCAGCCAGGGAATCACCCCGAATCAGCTCCTGGCCCGAAAGCGAAGAGCCGTGTCTATTGGGGTTCCCCGGTTACAAGGTGGGAATGACCCACATCACCCAGACCGATAACACTAAAAACTCACCCACTGAGGGAATGGAAATATCCACCCCGGTGACAGTATTGGAAACCCCACCAGTAGTGGTATTCGGTATCAGAGCTTACCAGAAGACAACACGAGGAATTAAGGCCATGACCGATGTCCTGGCACAGGAAATGGATGAAGACCTCTCCAGGAAAATCACCCTACCCTCTGACTACGATACTGAAGCCCAACTGAATTCATTGAAAGAAAACATAGACCAAGTAGCAGAAATCCGTGCACTGATACACACCAAACCCAGACTGGCCAGCGTACCCAAGAAAAAGCCAGAAATAATGGAATGCGGTGTGGGAGGCGCCAGTGTAGAGGAAAAACTGGAATATGTTACCAGTGTACTGGGAACTGAAATCAACCCCGCAGATGTATTCAATGAGGGTGAACACACTGATGCCGTGGCAGTAACCAAAGGTAAAGGATTCCAGGGTGTGGTGAAAAGATGGGGGGTTAGAATCCAGTACGGAAAAGCTGCCCGAAGTAGCAAAGCACGTGTAGTAGGTTCTATAGGGCCCTGGACTCCGGCCAGAACCATGTGGACTGTACCCATGGCTGGTCAGATGGGATACCACCAGCGCACTGAATACAACAAAAAAATCCTCAAGATAGGGGAAGCCGAGCAGGTTGATGAAATCAATCCTGATGGTGGATTTGTAAAGTACGGACTTGTTCGAAACAACTATTTACTTCTTAAAGGATCATTACCCGGACCATCAAAAAGACTGGTCATGCTTAGAAAAGCAATCAGACCACATGGAAAACACGATGATGCTCCGCAAATATCATATATCAGCACAGCTTCCAAGCAGGGAGCCTAATTATTAAAGAGTGATGGGAATGAAGAAGATCAATGTTTACTCATTAGAAGGTAAAGTTACTGGCGAGATGGAGCTTCCAGAAATTTTCTCTGAAGATTTCCGACCGGACCTCATAAAAAGGGCGGTGCTCTCTGCACAAAGCGCCCGCATCCAGCCCTGGGGAACAGATCCCATGGCAGGGAAACGAACCACTGCCGAATCATTCGGTGCAGGTCGAGGAGCAGCCATGGTACCACGTGTTAAGGGTTCAAGACACCCTGCAGGATCCAAGGCAGCTTTCGTACCCCAGGCAGCCGGTGGAAGAAGAGCACATCCCCCCAGAACCAGCAGAATCATCCACGAAAAGATCAACAAGAAAGAAAGAAAACTGGCCATACGCTCTGCTCTGGCTGCAACCACCAACCCGGAACTGGTTGAGGCAAGGGGACACATAATTGAAAACATCCCCCAAATACCATTCGTGGTGGATGATGAACTGTGCAGTGTCAAAAAAACCAGCCAGACTAGGGAAATATTCAAAAAACTGGGAATAATGGATGATGTGGTTCGAGCAAAAAACGGTCGAAAAATCAGGGCAGGTAGAGGTAAAACCAGGGGAAGGAAATACCGAACACCCAAGGGACCATTACTGGTTGTAGGAGAGGACAAAGGAATCAGCTTGGGAGCTAGAAATCACCCTGGAGTAGATATAGTAGTTGTGGATAACCTCAACGCAGAACTCCTGGCACCAGGAACACACCCTGGCCGACTTACTATTTACACTAAATCCGCCATAGAAAAACTGGGAGAACTATTCCAGAAATAGGCAGGTGTCATGAATGGATCCTTACAGTATAATAATTAAACCACAGTTAACTGAGAAGAGTATGAATGCCATTGACTACAAAAACGAGTTAACCTTTGTGGTGAGGAGAACCGCCCGGAAGCCCCAGATTAAACAGGCTTTTGAAGAACTCTTTGACGCCAAGGTGGAAAGAGTTAACACTCAGATTAATTCCCGCGGCGAAAAAATAGCATACCTCAAACTGGCAGAAGAGCACAGTGCAGAAGATATTGCCGTTAAAATGGGAGTGTTCTAACCCTTAGGGAGGACTAATAATGGGAAAACGATTAATAATTCAAAGAAGGGGAAGAGGAACCCCCACCTACCGAAGTGCATCACACCGCTTCAAAGGAAAAATACAGTACCGTTCATACGATGATGTAGAAAAAAATGGCAGTCTACAGGGGAAAGTGGTGGACATAATCCATGACCCGGGTAGAACTGCCCCGGTGGCCAAGGTCAAATTCGAAAACGGAGAACAGAAACTCATCCTGGCCCCGGAAAGCATAGCCATCAATGATGAAATCGCCTGCGGAATATCCGCACCAATAAAACCAGGAAACTCACTACCCCTGGGAGAAATCCCAGAAGGAAC
>JACBOA010000015.1:12500-154148 GCA_013403005.1 Methanobacteriaceae archaeon
AACATTTAAAACGATTCAAATCACCAGAACACTGGCCCATCCACCCTAAAGAATTTAAGTGGACGGTAAAACCCAGTCCAGGACCTCATTCAATTGAAGGTTCATTACCACTCCTAGTCATAGTTCGTGACATACTCCAAATAGCAGACAATGCTCGTGAAGCCAGAATAATCATTAACAACGGTGAAATACTGGTGGATGGACGAGTTAGGAAGGATTATAAATTCCCAGTGGGATTCATGGATGTAATCCAAATACCAAAAACTCAGAAAGCATACCGGGTACTCCCTGATGAGAGGGGAAGGCTGGTCTTACACCCTATAGAAAAGGGAAACACCGAGTTCAAGCTATGCAGAATAGAGGACAAAACCACCATCAAAGGCGGGAAGACGCAGTTAAACCTCCACGACGGTAGAAATGTTCTCACTGACGGAGATTTCAAAACTGGTGATGTTTTAGTACTCAGCGTACCAGAACAGGATATAAAAGACCAGATAAAATTTGAAGACGGAACTATTGGGCTAATAACCGGCGGTAAACATATTGGTGAGAAGGGAACAGTGAAAGAGATTAATATAACCCGCAGTTCCATGCCCAACACTGTAGTAATCGAAACCAAAGAAAAAACTTTCCAAACCTTACAGGATTACGTTTTTGTCCTGGGAAAAGAAAAACCAGTAATTTCACTCCCTGGAGGTCAGTAGATGAACCCCATGCAACAAGTACAGATTGCAAAGGCTACGGTTAACATTGGAGTGGGAGAAGGCGGTGAAAGACTGGCAAGAGCAGAAAAACTCTTATACAGTATTACCAACCAGAAATCAGTGCGAACTATTTCCAAGGTAACCAACCCTGAATTCGGTATCAGAAGAGGACAACCCATTGCATGTAAAGTAACCCTGCGAGGTGAAAAGGCCCACGATGCTATAAAACTCATTCTCTCTGGAATTGATAACAAAATCAAACCAAGACAATTCGATAGACAGGGTAACTTATCCTTTGGAATCGAAGAACATATCGATATTCCTGGGATGCGATACGACCCTGATATTGGAATTTTCGGGATGAACGTTAACATAACCTTCGAAAAACCTGGATACAGGATAAAAAGAAGGAAAATACAGCGGAAGCATATTCCTCACAAGCATCAGGTCACTCGTGACGAGACAATGGAGTTTATGAAGGAAAATTTCCAGATTATATTAAAATCGGATAAAGATGATGAATAGGTGATAAATTGCCCAGAAAATACGGAAAGGCATCCCGAAAATGCAGAAGGTGCGGAGACCACTCGGCTTTAGTGCGAAGATACGGGCTCATGCTCTGCAGACAATGTTTCAGGGAACTCGCCCCTAAAATAGGATTTAAGAAGTTTAACTAGAGGTGACAAGATGACACTTATGGATCCTCTGGCCAACGCCCTCACTAACATGCGGAATAACGAAATGCAGGGAAACAACAAATGCACTATAACCCCTGCGTCTAAAATGATTGGGCAGGTCCTGAGGACAATGCAAAAAGAAGGTTACATTGGTGAATTCGAATATGTTGATGATGAAAAAGCTGGACAGTTCACCGTGGAACTTGAGGGAAACATAAACAAGTGCGGTGTGATAAAGCCCAGGCACGCCGTGAAGAAAGATGAATTCGAAAAATTTGAAAAACGATACCTACCATCAAAAAACTTCGGAATCATGATCATGACCACATCCGAAGGTATAATGACCCACAATGAGGCAAAAGAGCGTGGGATTGGTGGTAGACTACTGGTATACGTTTACTAAGGTGATAAAAATGGCATTAGCAGTGGTTCTTACCGAAGAAATTCCCGTCCCAGAAGGCGTGGAAGTCACCATCAACAAAGAAGTGACAGTTAAAGGACCAAAAGGAGAACTTTCACGTAAGTTCAAACAGGGCAACATCACCATCAAACAGGAAGATGGCTTAGTGGTCCTGGAAACTCGCTTCCCCAAAAAGAAGGATAAAGCAATGCTGGGAACCATAAAATCCCATATCAGCAACATGATCCACGGATTAACCGAGGGATTCACCTACCGAATGAAAATTGTTTACGCTCACTTTCCCATGACTGTCAAGGCAACCAAGGACAAAGTAACCATTGAAAACTTCCTAGGAGAACGCTACCCCCGAACAGCTAAGATCGTGGGCACAGCACAGGTAAAAATACAGGGTGACGAGGTAATTATCACCGGTGTAAACAAGGAAGATGTGGGCCAGACCATGGCCAACCTAGAACAGGCCACAAAAATCAAGGGAAGAGACCCCAGGGTATTCCAGGATGGAATATACTTAGTGGCTAAGGAGTGATCCCCATGAAGAAACCTAAATTCAGAAGACAGGAATGGCACAGGTACAAAAAACTGGGCACCAAGTGGAGGAAAGCCAGGGGTAAACTCAGTAAAGCCAGACGTTATCAGGCTCGTAAACCTGCCCTACCCACTATTGGATACTGTTCACCCCACGCCACCAAAGGATTACATCCCTCCGGATACAGGGATGTAAGGGTGTGCAATGTGAAAGACCTGGAAAAGCTGGATCCTGAAGTTCATGCCGCAAGGATCAGTTCAACAGTAGGACTAAGAAAAAGAGAAGTCATAATTGACAAAGCCAAAGAGCTTAAAATCAAGATCTTAAACGAATAAAACATTAAACCCTCAATTAATCAATCACAAGAATTGAATAATGATCCTAAAATCACCTTTCAGGGACTTTTAGGTTTAAAAATATGGATAAGATCCAATCTTGATTAAACCCATATTTTCATGGAATAAAACCTAAAAATCTGTCATTTAGGAAATAACGGGGCCATCATCATCTTTAATTAAAGGTTTGATGGTAAAAATAGAAAAAAACAAGAAAAAATTAAAGATGCAGGGGAAATTGAATTAAGCATCTTTTCTAGAATCCTGAGAAAACCATCATCAGGATTTTAGTTAAAAAAAATTTCAATTGACCTTTTTTAAAGGTCAATTATGGAGGTTTCTTTATGAATCTTACTACTCAGAAGAGACTAGCTGCAGACCTGCTGAAAGTGGGTGTAAACAGGGTTTGGATAGACCCAAACAACCTGGAAGAGGTTTCCAGGGCAATAACCAGGGAAGGAGTTAATCAACTCATCCAGCAAGGATACATTAAAGCACGACCCAAAAAAGGAATCAGCAGTTACCGATCAAAAAAGATAGCTGAACAGAAAAAGAAAGGAAGAAGGAAAGGCAGAGGAAGTATTAAAGGAGCAAAAGGGGCCCGAAACCCTAAAAAGCAAGCCTGGATGACCACCATCAGGGCACTCCGAAAAGACCTCAAGGACATGAGGGATGAGCGAGAAATAAACCGCACCACCTACCGTAAGCTATACAGAATGGCTAAAGGTGGAGCATTCCGTAGTAAATCCTACATGAAAACCTATGCCAGAGACCATGACCTATTAAGATAAACAGGGGATATGACAATGGCACACGGATCAAGATACAAAGTAGCATTCAAGCGTAGAAGAGAAGGAAAAACCGACTACGGTGCAAGATTAAAACTTATAGGATTGGACAAACATCGACTGGTTGTCCGCATAACTGGTAATCACACCATAGCTCAAATTGTTGATGTTGAACTTGCAGGAGATAATACCTTGGTATCAGCACACTCCCAGGAACTAAAGAACATGGGATGGTTGGGCAGTGGTAAAAACACCTCAGCCGCCTACCTCACCGGATATCTTTGCGGTAAAAAATCAATAAAAGAAGGTATCCAGGGAGCAGTTCTGGATATGGGACTGCAAAGTTCAACCAAAGGATCAAGAGTCTATGCTGTACTGAAAGGAGCAATAGATGCCGGTCTGGAGGTACCTCACAAAGATGTTATCCTTCCTGATGAAGACCGAATCACTGGAGAACACATAGCCCAGTACGCTCAGACACTCGAAAAGGCAGAACTGGAGAAAAAGTTCTCACAATACTTGAAGAAGGGATTATCCCCACAGAATTTACCTGATCACTTTCAGAGTATCAAGGAAAAGATCGAAAAAGAGGTATCATAATGAATGATTACAGCAATGAAGAATGGGAGCCCAAAACCAACCTGGGGCGCATGGTAAAGGAGGGTCAGATCACATCCATTGATGAGATCTTCGAGCGTGGACTGCCCATTATGGAACTGGAGATCGTGGATTTCCTACTCCCAGATCTCGAAGAAGAGGTCATGGACGTAAACCTGGTGCAGAGAATGCACAAATCCGGGAGGAAAGTCAACTTCCGGGTGATAGTAGCCGTGGGAAACAAAAAAGGATACGTTGGACTGGGACAGGGAAAAGCTAAAGAAGTAGGCCCTGCCATTAGAAAAGCAGTAGATGATGCTAAATACAACGTAATCAAAGTTCGAAGAGGCTGCGGAGACTGGGGATGTGTCTGCGGACGAGAACACACCGTACCTTTCAAAGTGGAAGGAAAAAGCGGCAGTGTACGGGTAACCCTAATACCTGCTCCGGGAGGAGTGGGGCTGGCCATTGGAAACGTGGGTAAAACCATACTGGGACTGGCAGGAATAGATGATGTATGGTCCCAGACCCGAGGACAAACCCAGACCACCATCAACTTTGCAGGTGCAGTATTCGACGCCCTTAAAAAGTTAAGTATGGTAAAAGCCCCAAATAAAGACCTTAAAAAACTGGGCGTCTGTGTGGAATAAGGTGATATCATGATTATAGCATTAAGAGTCAGAGGACGCACTGGAATAAAGAAACAGATAGCAGACACCCTGGACATGCTCCGATTAACCCGAATCAATCACGCCGTCCTCCTGCCTGACACTCCCAGTTACCAGGGAATGCTCCAGAAAGCTAAGGATTACATAACCTGGGGAGAAATCGACCAGGAGACCTTAACCCAACTAATTGAAAAAAGGGGAAGACTTCCTGGAAGAGAAAGGTTCACACCAGAAGCTCTAGCTTTAAACAGTGACTACAAATCAGCTGAAGAACTTTCTGAAGCCCTCATTAAAGAGGAAACCACCCTGGAAGATGCTGGTTTAAAACCTGTATTCCGATTACACCCCCCAAGAAAGGGTTACAACCATATAAGAAAAAGTTACAAAGAAGGTGGAACACTGGGTTACCGGGGAGAGGAAATCTCCCAACTCGTGAAAAAAATGATCTAATAGAACATTTTTATATGAGTAAGTAATCTAATCTATTCAACCTACTTGAAAAGGATTAATTTAGATTAAATTTAATCACGATTATAGGTGTACACCATGATAAGGAAAACCCGTAAAATAAACAAAATGCGTGGCTCCAGAACCATAGGAGGCGGTTGCTCTAAGAAAAGAAGAGGAGCCGGCCACCGTGGTGGAAGAGGAAAAGCCGGAGGCCATAAGCATATGTGGACTTGGGTAGTTAAGTATGACCCCAACCGCTTTGGTAAAAGCGGATTCAAACGACCTCAAAAAACCATAAAAAAGTACAAAACAGTAAACCTGGATTACCTGGATGATAACGCAGAAAAACTCATTCAGCAAGACTTAGCCCAGAAAGAAGGTGATAAAATAATAATAGACGTCACCCAACTGGGTTATGATAAAGTGCTAGGTAAAGGAAAAATTAAAAGAGCCCTAACCATAAAAGCACCTCTCTTCTCAGCAAGTGCCATTTCCAAAATCGAGGAAAATGGGGGAGAAGCAATAACCCTCTAAGTAACGGCTTCGGAAATGAATCAACCAGTAGATGGTTTTTTAAAATCTCATGTTTTAAGGAGTGAAGACATTGTTGAAGGAAGCTCTTCTGCCAATTTTCTCATTTTTACCACAGGTAAGATCACCAACCTACCGGGTTCCATTTAAAGAAAAACTAAAATGGACTGGGGTAATTCTGATACTGTATTTCATACTGTGCCAGATCCCACTATTCGGTTTAAGTGCAAATTCGGTGGATCAGTTCGCCCAGCTCAGGGCAGTAATGGCGGGTAGTTTTGGTTCAATCATAACCCTGGGTATCGGACCCATTGTATCCGCATCAATCATACTCCAACTCTTAGTAGGAGGTAAGATACTCAACCTCGATCTTTCCCAGCATGAAGATAAGGCTTTCTTTCAGGGAACACAGAAATTCCTGGCTATAATCTTCACTCTATTTGAAGGAGCAGTTCTGGTATTAACCGGTGCATTAACTCCATCCTCATCCGAATTTGTCTGGATCATGATTTTACAGATCACCATTGGAGGAATACTAATTATCTTCCTGGATGAAGTGGTCTCTAAATGGGGATTTGGAAGTGGAGTGGGATTATTCATTGCTGCAGGAGTATCTTCACAAATCATAACCGGATCTTTAAACCCCTTATCCTCACCAGCATCACCAGGCGTACCATCCGGAGCCATACCCCAATTCCTGTACTTACTAACCACCAGCCAACCAGACTTCAGCATACTCATACCCATAATTGCAGTTATTGTGGTTTTCTTTGTAACTGTATATGCGCAGAGTATGAGAGTGGAAATACCACTATCATTTGGTGGGGTAAAGGGAGCCCGGGGTAAATATCCTCTGAAATTCATTTACGCCAGTAACATGCCTGTAATCCTGACCAGTGCCTTACTCTTAAATGTGCAGCTATTCGCTGCCATGTTCCAGAAATTAGGATTTCCCATACTTGGAACTGTGCAAAATGGAAAAGCCATCAACGGCCTGGCATATTATCTAACCATGCCCACCGGACTTTCCAGTCTGCTAACCAACCCCCTACAAGTGCTGTTTTATGGGGTGGTATTCACAGCCTCATGCATCCTATTTGCCTGGTTATGGGTGGAACTCAGCAACATCGGCCCTAAAGCAGTGGCCAAACAATTACATGGAATGGGAATGCAGATACCAGGATTTAGAAGCAGCAGAACACAGTTTGAAAGAATACTTAAAAAATACATACCTGCCATCACTGTACTTGGTGGTGCTTTTGTAGGTTTACTAGCATTTGGAGCAGACCTCACCGGTGCCCTGGGAGGTGGAACTGGTGTTCTATTGACAGTTGGTATTGTTTACCAGCTTTACGAAGAAATAGCTCAGGAACAATTAATGGACATGCACCCCATGCTCAGAAATTTCTTAGGTGATTCAAAATGAAAGTAGTGGTAGTTGCAGGAATACCAGGATCAGGGAGCACCACTGTGCTTCAACACGCCCTTGAAGAAACAGACTTTATCCATGTTAATTATGGAGATGTGATGTTTGAAATCGCTCGTGATCTGAAACTAGTCGAACACCGGGATGCCATGCGCAAACTCCCACCAGAAACCCAGAAAAAAGTCCAGAAAAAGGCTGCTAAAGCTATACGAGAAAGAGCTGAGTCTGCCAACACCATTGTGGACACTCATTGCACCATCAACACACCCTCCGGTTTTCTACCAGGATTACCCCAATGGGTTCTGGAAGAACTGCAACCAGACATGTTCATCCTCATTGAAGCCGATGGAGATGAAATACTCATGCGCCGAATCAGTGACACCACCCGGATTAGAGACATGGAACGATTAAAGGATATAGAGTTACACCAAGAAATGAACCGAGCCACAGCCATGGCTTATGCAGTTTACACCGGGGCCACAGTCAAGATTATAGAAAATCATAACGACCGGTTAGATGAACCAGTTAATGAAATGAAAGAAATCCTGATGAATTAAGGATAAACCCTCATATGATTATTAATTTATTAAAAACCCTGATGAGATTTATTAAACAAACCTAATGAGATAAATAACCCTGATGAGAAGGTTTAACATAAACTAAGAACTTATATAATGAAAATCAACCCTGATGAGATGGGATAATTGGATAAACCTGATTGAAGGGTCATAAGAGGATAAAAAAATGGCATTTGAATTTATAACTCAACCAGTATTCGCGGCACTGGACTTCGTATTCATGCCCATAGTCAATGCTTGGGGCCCAATGTTAGGTGTTTTTGTTATCTCCACCATTGTAGCCTTTTTCATAACCCTAGCTAACAAACTACTGGTTGACCAGGACAAGTTACAGTCAACCCAGAAGGAAATGAAGGTGTTTCAGCAGGAAATGATGGCAGCCCAGAAATCTGGCGACCCTAAAGCCCTGGCTGAAGTTCAGAAGAAGCAATCAGAATTCATGAAAATGCAGCAGGAAATGATGATGAACTCCTTCAAACCCATGATTGTCACCTTCGTGCCCATCATCCTCATCTTCTGGTGGATGGCAGCTCAACCAGCCATAAACAAATTGGTAGTAGAATTACCATCATTTGTCTATTATGTGCTATTTGTATGGTTGTTCCACATGTTTTACCACCAATCACCGGGAGTTCCGGTCATGGCTATTGAATGGTTGGGCTGGTACATCTTATGTTCCTTTGCCATGTCCCTCATCTTCAGGAAATTCCTGGGACTAAAAGGAGGAGGAATTTAATTTAAAAGATTAGTAGTACATGTAAGAGGATAGTATACATAGGATTCAACATCCTCCACATTTCAATATATAGAAAACTTTTCAACTTATAAAAAAAAAATAATTCAAACTTAAAAAAGGAGATAAAATATGCCCGCATTAAGATACAGGTCACGAACATATAAAAGAACCTTCCGAAGGACTCCTGGAGGTAAAACTGTACTCCACTATAAGAAGAAGAAACCTAAAAAGCACCATTGTGCGGAGTGCGGTAAACTCTTACATGGTGTTCCACGCGGAAGACCTTACCAGATAAGAAAACTCGCCAAATCTAAAAAAAGGCCTAACCGGCCCTTTGGCGGTTATCTGTGCCCAGAGTGTACCAGACAATTCTTTAAAAAACAGGCCCGATCATTAGGCGCATCTCAAGATTAGAGGAACAGATCCCAAATGATCATCACCATCGGCGGACCTGCTGGAAGTGGAACCAGCACCACCTCTCGCATTCTATCTGAAAAAACAGGAATACCCGTAGTATCAGCAGGAGACATATTCCGAGAGATGGCTATGGAGAGGGATATGGACATCCTGGAGTTCAGTAAGTTCGCCGAGGGCAACATAGAAATTGACCTGGAAATAGACCAGAGACAGGCTCAGCTAGCACGGGAAGCAGATGATCTCATTGTGGAAGGCCGCCTATCAGCCTATTTCATAGATGCTGATTTGAAGGTATGGTGCCATGCACCCCTGGATGTGCGCTCAGAGCGTATCAGCCGACGGGAAAACAAATCCATTGAAGTGGCCCGAGAAGAGATTAAAACCCGAGAAAACAGTGAAGCTCAGAGGTACATGGAAATACACAACATAGATATTAGTAACTTGGATGTTTACCACATAATAATTAACACTCACGCCTTTAAGGCTGATAGCGTCGCACAAATCATATTAAAAGTAACTGAGGTGATTTAATGCCAGCAATAGAAGTTGGAAGAATTTGTATGAAAATCTCCGGAAGAGAAGCCGGAGAAAAATGTGTAATAGTCGAGATTATAGATGATAAATTTGTAGAAGTAGTGGGAAGTGCTGTGAAAAATCGCAGATGCAACATCAAACACTTGGAACCAACTCAACAGGTAATAGAAATAACAAGTGATGACCCAGAAACCATCATCAAGGATCTGGAAGCAGCACTGGCTTAACAGCAATGACTTAAAACTAGTTGATTGCACCTTACTTGAACTTAAAACAAGTAAATGAAGTTTAGATTAAGATATAACCAAATTAAGTATAGGGTACAGTTTAGATAAAAATTTGGAATTTAAACTTAAAGACCAGTGAAGGTTCTCAAAATGACAGAACTCCTCCAGAAAGCCTACGGGGAAACAAACCCTGAATATGGTTCTTTTCCTGATGAGCGGCCCATAGAGGAGCACCTGTCCAAGGGGATCATCAATCTGGACAAACCCTCCGGGCCAACCTCCCATGAAATAGATTCCTGGGTGAAAAGGATTCTCCATGCACAGAAAACTGGTCACGGCGGTACCCTGGACCCCAGAGTAACTGGTGTACTTCCCATTGGAATCGACACTGCAACCAGAGCCATACAACTACTCCTGGAAGCACCCAAAGAATACGTTTGCCTCATACATCTGCATGAAAACGTGGATGAGGCAAAGATAAGGGATATTCTAGGGGAATTCACTGGTAAAATATTCCAAACACCACCCATGCGTTCTGCAGTAAAACGAGAACTGCGGGTACGCACCATTTATTACGTTAACATTCTGGAAATCGATGGACAGGATGCCCTCTTTAAAATTGGCTGCCAAGCAGGCACTTACATCAGGAAGTACTGTCACGACATAGGTGAAGCATTAGGATGCGGAGCCCACATGGCAGAACTTCGCCGAACAAGGGTAGGAAACTTTAAAGAGGATGAAACCCTCAAAACACTCCAGGATCTTACTGATGCCTACCACTACTGGAAGGAAGATGGGAATGAAGCTCCACTCAGGGAATGCGTACTCCCCATGGAACAATCAGCCAGCCACCTTAAAAAGATAGTGGTTCGCGATTCAGCTGTAGATGCACTGTGCCACGGTGCAGACCTGGCTTCTGGAGGAATACTACAGTACTCAGAGGGTATTAAAAAGAACGAAACTGTGGCTGTTTTAAGTCTAAAAGGTGAACTGGTTGCATCTGGCAGGGCACTGGCCAACAGTTCTGAAATAGAGCGGGCAGAGAAAGGTATTATGGTGGATATAAAAAAGGTTTTTATGGAACCTGGCACATATCCCATGATGTGGAAGTAAAAAAAAACTACTCTTTGTCCTGCACTTTCACCTAAATAGTGTCTCTAGAAAAATCTTAAACTTTATACTCTAAGACTCTAAGATAATCTATACTCTAAGACTTTAAGATAACTCTAAACTCTAAGACTCTAAGATAAATCAAATATATATCAACTAGCATACCCATCTCACCTGGATGAAAGATTCTGGATTGAGATTGTGGAAAGATTGTGGATAAATACCAGAAAATCCAATACATATTTAAGTGAATAATATCATATTTATCTAAATATTCTAAATGTTTAGGAGATCGTGGAACAATTTGAGTATAATAATTTGAGCATAAAATACTTGAATTTTTTCTAAATACACTTGCATTTTAAATCAGAATAGAATGTTTAATATCATGCCGGGATAGTCTAGCCTGGTAAGGCGCAAGACTGGAAATCTTGTGGAGCTTTGCTCCGCCTGGGTTCAAATCCCAGTCCCGGCGTTCACCAAAAAACCAGAAACTGGTTTTATGTGTCAAACAAGCAGCGGATAAATCAATTAAAATAATTGAATCATAATTGGATGATCTTTGAACATGTTAAACATAAATTATACTATGATCACATGTTTAAAATCTTTAAATCAATTAAAAAGTCAATTAAAAACCGGAGTTTGAGTAAAAAGTTTCAGACAACTCTAAGTTAGTTGTACTGATGATCCGCACAAAACAACTCCAAAAATAATAGATGAACATGGAAAACGGAGGAAAACCTACATGGAAGATGATTTCAAACACATGGTCCGGATCGCCCGTAAAGACGTAAACGGGAACAAGACCATTGTCAACGCCATAACCGATATAAAGGGAGTGGGCAAGGCATTATCCGGTGCAATATGCACCACTATGGACTTTGATCCCAACCAGAAAATAGGATACCTATCTGATAAAGAAGTAATGCGCCTGGAAGAAGCAGTGCGTAACCCTCAAAACCTTAACATCCCTAAATGGATGCTGAACCGCAGGAATGATTATGAAACCGGTGAAACCACCCACCTCATAGAATCTGACCTAGTAATGAAACTAAGGGATGATCTCAACCGGATGAAGAAAATCCGAAGCTACAAAGGCCGAAGACACGAAGTGGGACTACCAGTAAGGGGTCAGAGAACCAAATCCACCTTCAGAAAAGGAAGTTCCGTGGGAGTTAGAAGGAGAAGAAGAGGATAAACCTGAGGAGAAGATAACATGGGACATCCAAGAAAGGCTAGGAAAAAATATGACACTCCCTCACACCCCTGGAATGCAGACCGCATAAAACAGGAAAACAAATTAGTACAAAAATACGGTTTGAAAAACAAGAAGGAAGTTTGGAAAGCCGAAACCATGGTTAAAAGGTACAGGAGAGATGCAAGGGAATTATTAGGAACCACCAGTGAGCACAACTCCCAGGAAAGACAGCAACTCCTGGGCCACCTGACAAGACATGCAATACTACCTGAAAACGCCAAACTGGAGGATGTATTAAACCTCACAGTGGAAGATGTTTTAAGACGCAGACTACAGACCGTGGTCCACCAAAAAGGACTGGCTTACACAGCCAAAGAAGCACGAGTATTTGTGGTTCACGGCCACATAGCCCTGAACAACAAAAAAATTAACTCTCCCAGTTACCTGGTGAAAAAAGGAGAAGAGGAACTCATTGGATACTATCCTGGTTCACCAGTTATAAAACTAAAAATCCCTGAAAATCCTAAGAAAGAGAAACCTAAGAAGGAAAAACCAAAAAGGGATAACTACCGAGGAAGGAGAAATAGAAGATAAGGTGATAACATGGCAGAAAAAAACAAAGAAAAATGGGGAGTAGCTAATGTATACTCATCCTTCAACAACACCATCATCACCATCACCGATGTCACCGGAGCAGAAACCATCAGCCAGTGGTCTGGTGGAAAAGTAGTTCGCGCCGACAGACAGGAATCATCACCATTTGCAGCAATGGAAGCAGCCACCAGAGCAGCAGAAGATGTGAAAGAAAAAGGAATCGTAGGACTGCACATCAAAGTAAGAGCACCTGGAGGAAACGGACCACGCTCACCAGGACCTGGAGCACAGGCCACTATCCGAGCACTGGCCCGAGCAGGGATTAAAATCGGAAAAATAGAAGATGTAACGCCCATCCCCCACGATGGTACCGGAAGACCTGGTGGTAAAAGGGGTAGAAGGGTATAAAACTGTGATGTGTCAAAATGGAGATAGAAATTAAAAACAGGGACAACAACCAGCTCACCTTCATTATAGAAGGGGCAGATGTAAGTCTGGTTAATGCCCTGCGCCGGATCAGCATGGTGGAAGTACCCACCCTGGCCATTGAAACTGTGGAGATCTTAAAAAACGATGCCAGAATATTCGACGAAGCATTGGCTCATAGACTGGGACTGATACCCCTTGCCACTGACACTGAAGCACTAATACTTCCATCTGAATGTGACTGTGAAGACCACTGCTCTCGCTGCAGTGTATCCTTAATCCTTAAAGGTAAAGGACCTAAAACACTGTACTCAGGAGACCTGGAGTCAAAAGATCCCAGTACCAAACCGGTTTTAGATACAATCCCCATAGTAAAACTCAAAGAAGGCGAAGAAGTGGAACTGGAGGCAATAGCACAACTGGGAGTGGGAGAAGAACATGCCAAATGGCAACCCACCACCACCTGCGCCTACAAATACTACCCACAGATCACTGTGGATATGGATAAATGTGAAGCATGCCTCCAATGTGTGGAAGAATGTCCCAGATCAGTACTGGAATTTGACGAAAAAAAGAACCAGATAAAAGTAGTGGACCTGGAGAACTGTTCACTATGCCGCACCTGCATGAAAAACTGCGATAGCAAAGCCATCACGGTAGATGTTACAGAGGACAAATTTATATTCCGCATGGAAACTGACGGATCACTATCTCCCACCGAAGTACTGACACAAGCATGTGATATCCTGAAAGAAAAAGCTGATAAAATCATTGAATTTACTAATTAAGGAGGCAAGTTAATGAAAACTAACCCCCAACTTAACCAACTCATAAAGATTCTCAAAGAAAAAGCCTACCAGGAACAAACACCCCTCTGGAAAGACCTGGCACGCAGACTAGAAAAACCAACCCGAAACCAGGCAGAAGTTAACATATCCAGAATAAACAGACACACCAGTGAAGATGAAATAGTACTGGTACCTGGTAAGGTACTGGGAAGCGGATCACTGGACCACAAGGTTCAAGTAGCAGCACTTGACTTTTCCAAACAAGCAGAAGAGAAAATTAAAAGTGCCGGTGGCAAATGCCTGGATATCAACCTCTTAATGGAAGAAAACCCCCAGGGAAGCAGGATAAGAATAATTGAATAAATAAAGGTGTATGTAAATGATCATAGATGGAGAAGGACTCGTACTGGGAAGACTGGCCAGTTCAGTCAGTAAAAAGCTTCTATCCGGGGAAGAGGTCACAGTTTTAAATGCCGATAAGATCATCATATCCGGTAACAAGGACTGGACCTATGCCAAGTACAAACAAAGGATAGACCGAGCCAGCATATCCAACCCCCGCAGAATGGGACCGAAATACCCCCGCCGACCCGATGACATATTCAGAAGAACAGTTAGAGGAATGATACCCTACAAAAAACACAAAGGAAGAGAAGCCCTCAAAGGCTTAAAAGTTCATGTGGGAATTCCCTCAGAATTCGAAAAAGAAGAAATCACAGCTTTAAAAGAAGCTCAGCCTAAAAATGTCTCTAAATCAGTGGAACTTGGAAAAATATCCAACTTGCTGGGAGCCAAATTCTAGGTGAGGAAGTGTAACAATGAAGAAGGTTATTCATACCAGTGGAAAAAGAAAAACCGCCATTGCCCGGGGCAGATTCAGAGAAGGAAAAGGTCGGGTGAGAATCAACAAAAAGCCTGTCGAATTATACAGCCCTGAACTGGCACGACTAAAAATTAACGAAACACTAACCCTGGCCGGAGATTTAGTAGACCAAGTGGATATAGATGTAAAAGTCATTGGTGGAGGAGTTATGGGACAGGCAGAAGCCGCCCGAATGGTAATAGCCAAAGGACTGGTCCAGTGGACTGGAGACATCGAACTTAAAGAAAAATTCAGTCAATACGACCGTACCATGCTGGTAGGAGACCCCCGCCGATCCGAACCAAAAAAATACGGTGGTCGTGGAGCTCGAGCCCGCAGGCAGAAGAGTTACCGATAAATTCACCAACCCCCATTTTTTATATTTAATTTATCAAAAATTTTATAATATGTGGAAATATAGTAAAAAGAGGAGAACATGATTCCTGTAAGATGTTTGTCATGTGGAAAGGTAATATCAGCTTACTTTGAAGATTACCAGAAAAGAACTGAAAATGGGGAGGACCCCAAGGAAGTGCTGGACGACCTGGGAATCACCAAATACTGTTGCCGGAGAATGTTCATAGCCCATGTAGAAGTATGGTAGGGACCGTAGGGTAGCATGGTCCATCCTCCCAGCCATTGAAAGAAGTTTCCAGGTAAGTGGACGGTAAAAATATTCCTTTATAGAATAATCAGCCCAACTAACCTAATAAGGATAATTTCTTACAACTGGAACGGGGATGGTCAAACACCGGAACGCTGGAGACCCGAGTTCAAATCTCGGCGGTCCCATTACTTTCAATATAAAAACCCATTTATCATAAAAAAACCATTTTTTTATTTCACTCAAAAAGAGGCGAAATCTATGGCAAGTAAAAAATTAACCCGTTTTGAAAAGGCCAGAATAATAGGTGCCAGGGCATTACAAATTTCCATGGGAGCCAAACCAAGGGTGGATGTAACACCCGATCTGGACCCCATAGACATAGCAACCATGGAACTTCAAAAAAAGGTGCTCCCCCTAGATGTCCGACCTAGAGAAATGCATAAAAAAGCAGGATGAAAATAATTAGGGTATGAATTTAAAGGTATTATAATATTTAGATGATTCTATTCGAGAATCACTAAAATCTATTCAGGCAAGAAAAAAATTATTCACAATTATTCATCAAAAAAATCATTATTATGAATAATAATCATATAAATAAAACCTAAAAAACCATTATTTTTTATTTAAGAGGTGTTTTTTAATGGATAGTGTTATTGAAGACATCCGGGTTAGGAAAATTTTAGATAGCAGAGGAAACCCCACCATAGAAGTGGATGTAATCACCTGGAGTGGATTCGGAAGAGCAGCTGCACCCAGTGGTGCCAGCACCGGATCTCGTGAAGTGGTATCATTCCCCTCAGGAGGGGTTGATGGTATTATAGAAGAAGTAGAGGACATAATCTCAGCAGAACTCATCGGAATGGACGCCGAAGACTTGCAGGAGATTGACCTGGTTTTAAAGGAGATAGATGGCACTCCCAACTTATCTGCCATAGGTGGAAACACCACTGTAGCTGTTTCCATGGCAGTGGCCAAAGCCGCAGCAGCATCCTACAATCTGCCACTTTACAGATTCTTAGGAGGTAACATGCCCTCTGAGATACCCTACCCACTGGGAAATATGATAAACGGAGGAGCACACGCAGGACGTAATGCACCCGACATTCAGGAGTTCTTAATTCTACCAGTTGGAGCCCAAAACATCACCCAAGCAGTGTTCACCAACACAGCAGTGCACCGCAGGATAAGGGAAAAAATAGTCCAAAAAGATGCCCTTTTCACAGGTGGTAAAGGAGATGAAGGGGGCTGGGCACCAAACCTCACCAACCAGGAAGCACTGGAAATCCAGGCCACTTCCTGTGAAGAAATCAGTGATGAAACCGGAGTCAGGGTAAAACCCTGCCTGGACCTGGCAGCCAGTGAATTCTGGGATCCTCAGAAAGAAAAATACATCTACCACAAAGAAGGGGTTGAAAGGGACACCGGGGAACAGGTAGACTACGTTGCAGATATCATAGACACCTTTGGCATGTTCTTTGTAGAAGACCCCATAAGGGAGGGAGACTTCCAAGGCTTCGCTGATTTAACTAAAAAAGTAGGGAAAAAATGCATCATCTGTGGGGATGACATTTTCGTAACCAACAGCACCATACTATCTGAAGGAATAGAAAAAGGTGCCGCAAACTCTATAATAATCAAACCCAACCAGATAGGCACACTCAGTGATACTTACGCCACTGTAGATTTGGCACGAACCCATGGCTACATTCCAGTGGTATCCCACCGTTCAGGTGAAACCACTGATGAGACCATCGCACATCTAGCAGTAGCCTGGAGATGTCCCATCATCAAAACAGGAGCAGTTAGCGGGGAAAGAATAGCAAAACTCAATGAACTCATCAGAATAGAAGAAGAAATGAGCAACCCACAAATGGCAAACCTCACACCTTAAGATGGAGTAATCGATAAAAGGTACTAAATAACAATAATTTTTTAAAATTAAAAATTCATTGGCCCTCTAAAATAAAAAAACCTCTATCCCTAATTATACTTAGTTATATGGGTATTAAAGCTGTTTAATCAGTTAAATAAGCGAATAAATTAAATAAGTTAAATTAATTAAAAAATTGAATTTAAGGAGAATTTTTATGGTAAAAATAACAATTGACCACGATAATTGCGACGGAGCAGACTGTGCTGAATGTGTGGATGTCTGCCCCATGGAAGTTCTAATATTAGACGGAGACAAAATCGTCATACAGAACAAGGAAGACTGCAGCTTATGTGAAGTCTGCATGGATGTCTGCCCCAACGAAGCAGTGCAGGTGGAAGAGGAATAATAATATTCCCTCATTCATTGGAGAGAAAAAATTCCTTCAATAAGAGGAGTGTAATATTCCATCAAGGAATAAAAAATAAGATTCCTCCATTTTAGATTATTATATACAAATAAAATAGAAATTAGAGGTGGATAAGTTGTCAGAACTATTAATTCCATTGGACAAATACTTAGCAGCAGGTTTACACATAGGCACACAACAAAAAACCAAGGACATGGAGCGTTACATTTACCGGGTGCGTGCAGACGGATTATACGTTTTAGATGTCAGGAAAACCAATGACCGAATAATATCCGGAGCAAAATTCCTGGCTAAATTCGAACCAGAAGACATACTGGCTGTGTCTACCCGTCAGTACGGTCAGACCCCAGTGCGCAGATTTGGAGAAATAACTGGATCACAAACCATCCCTGGAAGATTCATACCAGGTACCCTAACCAACCCCAACTACGCGAAATTCATAGAACCCGAAGTACTAATGGTAACTGATCCAAGAAGCGATTCACAAGCAATAATTGAAGCTAAGCAGATTGGATTACCAGTAGTTGCCCTCTGCGATACTGAAAACCTTCTGGGTAACGTGGACATTGTCATACCAGTTAACAACAAAGGAAGAAAAGCAATAGCCCTGGTATACTGGTTAATGGCCCGACAAATACTCAGGGAACGCCAAGTCATCGGACCTGAAGATGATCTGGATGTACCCCCATCAGAATTCGAACTCAAAATATAAATTTCAGGGTCTTGAGAGATTTTAGGTCCAAGACATAGTTTCATGCGTATCCAGACTGGGAGTTTTTAATTCAAATCCCAAGAGATGTCCAACAATCAACATCTCTTAAATTGACCACATCCTCCTGATGCACCCTAATAATATCTTTCAATAATATAAATCCTTTAATAATATTACTCTAATTTCAAAATAAAAAAAACATCAGTTCCAAGTTTTAAAAATATTTAAACGGGTCTGGTAAAGGTTTTTCACACCTATTTATTAAAAAGGATTATAAAAGTATTAAAAGATAATGAAGGGGGAATCTTATGATTAGAAGACCTGCTGTGGCAGGAATGTTCTATGAAGCAGATGGAAATGCATTGAAAGAGAGGATCAAATGGTGTTACCTGCACCAGATAGGGCCAGGTATGATCCCAGGAGAAATTGGCACTAAGAGGAGTATTAGGGGGCTGATATCTCCCCATGCAGGTTATGTCTATTCTGGACCAGTGGCAGCACATTCCTTTTTTAAGCTGGCAGCTGATGGTATGCCTGAAACACTGGTAATACTATGCCCCAACCACACAGGAATGGGATCAGGACTATCCACCATGACTGAAATGTCCTGGTTAACCCCACTGGGAGAAGTGGAAGTAGATAGGGAATTTGCACTCGCACTTATGGATGAATACTCCTTACTGGATGATGATCCTTCAGCCCATTTGCAAGAGCACAGCTGTGAGGTGCAGTTGCCCTTCCTGCAGGAAATCTCTCCAGATTTCAAGATGGTTCCTATTTCTATGATGATGCAGGATATGGAAACATCACATGAACTGGGACTGGCCATAGCCCAAACATCCAATGACTTGGGAAGGGATGTGGTGGTGATTGCCAGCACAGACTTCACCCATTACCAGCCTCATGAGGTTGCCCAGACCCATGATACCAAGGTTCTGGAGGCCATAAAAGAAATGGATGAAGAATTAATGGTAAATCAAATAAGAAAATACAATGTGACCATGTGTGGTTACGGACCAGTAATTGCCACCATAACTGCATCCAAGACCATGGGGGCAAATGAAGCCAAGATCCTAAAATATGCTACCAGCGGAGATACTGGAGGCGATTACAGTTCTGTGGTGGGATATGGATCTGCCGTGTTTCAGAAAAGTTAAAAAAAAATGAGCCATAAAAGAAAATAAGCCATTAAACAACTAAAAAGGCCACATCATTTAACGAGAAATATTTTCTATAACTTTCATCACGCTTTATATATTTTTATGAAAATTGTATAGCCCGTAACCGTAACTTATTCACAAATTTATTCAGCAGTATAAAACCATGGGTTCATGGTTCATAAAGGGAGAAAAAAATAGAAAACGGAGTTGTAAATTATATTTAAGTTCATATAAGGGATTTTAGATTAACGGAGTACCATCCAATGACAGTCAGGGCATCCGCACCAGGTAAGGCGATTCTTTTCGGAGAACACTCAGTGGTATACGGTAAGCCAGCCATTGCAGTGGCCGTTGACCGGAAAGCCATTGTAACCATCCAGGAAGGAACTGGGGAGGATATTCAGGTTAAAATTCCCGAGTTAGATGTTTATGGTTTAATAGATATTCCCACTGGTAAAGTAACTCCCAAAGATGAGAATTTTTCTGATGTAAATCCACCTTATAACGCAGGGATACTGGAATACGTTCAAAATGCTCTTTTTTCAGGTTTTTTTAAATTAGATCAGGGGCTGGACATAGATGTCCATCTGGATATTCCCCTTGGCGCAGGCTTGGGATCATCAGCAGCCATAACCGTTGCCACCATAGCAGCTGCTTCTAGCTACACTCAACAGGAGGTAACCCTAAAACAACTGGCCCGAATGGCTCACCAGGTAGAATTAAAAGTTCAAGGGTCAGCAAGTCCACTGGACACCACCATATCAACATTCGGAGGTTTCAGTTACTTCACCCATAGAAAAGGAGCAGTTAGACTGGAAACAAGCATGGAAATGCCATTAGTAGTGGGTTATACATCCAAACCGGGTAACACTGGTGAAATGGTAGAAAAGGTGAAAAAACTCCGCAGTCATCATCCCCAGATCATAAATCCTTTACTGGATTCCATGGAAACATTAACCAATCAAGCCCGGGATGCAATTATCCAGAAGGAAGTGGATAAGGTCGGGGAGTTAATGAACATCAACCAGGGTTTACTTGACGCTCTGGGTGTTAACACCAAAGAATTATCCAGCATGGTTTACGAAGCCCGTAAGGCAGGGGCCCTAGGTTCAAAAATAACCGGAGCCGGAGGAGGTGGCAGTATTATTGCCTACTGTCCTGGTAAAACACAGGAAGTGCTTGAAAAACTAAAATCTGTTGAAAATGCTTTTCCGGTTACAATATCCTCAGAAGGGGTGACATGGTAAATGATTATCCTTAAACTGGGTGGTAGTGTCATCACCCAAAAAGACAGAGATAAACCCACCCTGAACCCGGAAAATCTGGAACGCATATCCCAGGAAATATCACAGAGTAATGTAAAGCAGCTCATCATAGTCCATGGAGCAGGAAGCTTCGGACACCCCTATGCCCGTAAATTTCAAATTGGCTCAGAAATTAAAGATAGAAAAGAATTTCATCGTAAAATTAAAGGATTCACCCTAACCCAAAATTCTGTGTCTAAGCTCAACCACCATGTTTGTAACTATCTCCTGAAATATGAAGTACCTGCCATAGCTTTACCACCATCATCCTTCATGGTAAGTGAGAATAAGCGTATAAAAAAAGCTAAGATAGGTATGGTTAAAAAATACCTGAAAATGGGAATGGTACCAGTCTTACATGGTGATGTGTTACTTGATGAAGATAAATCAATCCAGATGGCAGTGGTATCCGGAGACCAGATCATCACCTACCTGGCAGAGAATCTAAAAACAGATAGGATTATCTTAGGTTCAGATGTGGATGGAATCTACAATCGCGACCCCAAAGGACATCCAGAAGCCCAACTACTCCCTCTTGTTAAATCCCTGGAAGACCTGGAGTTTTTAGAAGGAGCCCGCACAGTGGATGTTACGGGAGGAATGGCCGGGAAGTTAACTGAACTTTTACGACTGGCAGAAAAAGGCATAGAATCAGAGATAATCAATGCCAGTTCCCCTCATCTAGTAGAATCTGCCCTAAGGGGTGAAAAGGTCAGGGGAACTATCATAAGGAAGTAAATAGGATATAAATCAATAATGCGAAAAATGACTAATCGCGTTAATTAACACATTAAAATCAGATTCAGGACTTAAACTGGACCTTAAATAGAGATAATAAATAATTCAAAGCCAATGCAGATAAAACCTTTATAAAATAATTCAAAATAATTCAAAATTTTTGATAAAAAAATCGCCCAAATTACAATTATACTCAATAAAATTCTACAAGCACGAGAGGAATTACTAAAACAGAAAATACCAATTAACACATTAAAAGACTAAAAAAAGAAATTTTCATGAATTTACTGTTAAGGGATGAAATTCATTTAGTAAGTAGATTTAATCAATGAAATTTTATGAATTTACTTTGAGTGATGGAATTGATTTATTTAGACTAATGGAAAGATTTTTTAAGAAATTTACTTTAAAAGAAGAAAATTGATTTATTAGATTAATTTAAACGAAATTAAAGGAACTTAAAGCAAAAAAGGAAAGAAATTATGATTTCTGATAGAAAATTAGAGCATTTGCTATTATGTACCCATAGTGATGTGGAGTACCATAAAAAAACAGGATTGGAAGATGTGGAATTAGTTCACAAAGCACTTCCAGAAGTAAATAAGGAAGAAATAGATTTATCCACCTTTTTCCTGGGGAAAAAGATGGGGGCGCCCATTATAATAACAGCTATTACCGGGGGACACCCTGCATCAGTGGCAGTAAATGAAAAACTGGCAGGACAAGCCCAAAAATTCAACATAGGAATGGGTCTGGGGAGTCAGAGGGCAGCAGTTGAAAACTCACAATTAACATACACCTACGCCGTGGCTCGTGAAACAGCCCCTGATGCATTCCTCATAGGTAACATTGGAGCACCACAGATAGAACTCGCACAGGAAGCAGCAGAAATGATGGAACTAGACGCCCTGGCAGTTCACCTGAACCCATTACAGGAGGCAATCCAGCCTGAAGGTGATGTGGATTCACGAGGACATCTGGATAACATTTCAAAAGCAGTCAAAGCAGTGGAAATTCCTGTAATTGCCAAGGAAACCGGTGCAGGTATCAGTGGAAACGATGCGAAAACCCTGGAGAAAACTGGTGTCAGTGCCATAGATGTGGCTGGAGCAGGGGGAACAAGCTGGGCAGCAGTGGAAACCTACCGCTCCCAGGAAAAAGACATGGGAAAACTCTACTGGGACTGGGGCATACCCACAGCCATCAGCACCGTGGAAGTAACCCAATCAGTTAAAGTACCGGTAATATCCTCAGGAGGGATAAGAAATGGTCTGGAAGCTGTGAAAGCCCTGGCACTCGGCGCCGACGCAGTAGGCATGGCCTTACCCGCACTCAAAGCATTATACATGGGTGAGGGTATGCTTTCAAAATTCTTTGAAAACTTCATTGACCAGATGAAAGTGGCCATGTACCTGGTGGGTGCATCCAGCATGGAGGAACTAAAAAAAACAGACATAGTCATCAGGGGGAAAACAAGAGAATGGCTCACAGAAAGGGGTTATGACACTAAAGTTTACGCAAGGAGGTCATCTGAATGAGTGTGGAAGTAATTGCCATTGGTGGTTACGAAGAAGTGGGCAAAAACATGTCCGCAGTAAAAGTAGGGGAAGACGTCATAATCTTCGACATGGGAATCAACCTGGACCGGATAAACGTCCACGAAGACACTGACATAGCCCGCATGCACAGCCTGGACTTAATTGAAAGGGGAGTAATACCAGATGACACCCTGATGAAAGATGTGGATGGTAAGGTAAGGGCCATTGTATTCACCCACGGACACCTGGACCACATAGGAGCAGTTGCCAAACTGGCCCACCGCTACGACGCACCCCTTATTGGAACACCCTACACCCTGGCACTGGTGGAAAACAGTATCAAACAGGAAAGGAAATTCGAAGTATCCAACCCCCTACAGGTTTTAAATGCCGGAGAAAAATTACAGTTATCCCCAGACATAACCCTGGAATTCGTGCACACCACCCACAGCATACCCCAGGCAGTGAATGCTATCCTGCACACCCCAGAGGGTATCATTGTATACGCCCTAGATTTTAAATTCGACAACCACCAGATGATCAGCCCCCCACCAGATTACCAGCGCCTAAAAGAACTGGGAAACCAGGGTGTGCTGGCTTTGATTGTGGAAACCACCCGGATGACAGAAAAACAGCAGGAAAAAACCCACTCTGAGAAAGTGGCCCGAATAGTACTGGAGGACATAATGAGGGATATCCTACCAACCAAGGAAGGATTACTGGTCACCACCTTTTCCAGTCACATTGAAAGAATCCAGGCTATCTGTAACATAGCCAGTGAAAGTGACCGGAAGATCATGCTCCTGGGCCGATCAATGGAACGATTTGGAAGCATAGCCGAAAAAATAGGACTGCTGGATCTACCAACAGGGGCCAGTATATTCGGAAGCCCCAAATCAGTAAACCGAGCCCTGGCCAGGGCAGAAGACAACCGATCGGAATATATACTGGTCACCACCGGACACCAGGGAGAACCAGATGCACTTCTACCCAGGATAGCCAGTGGAAGAACCCAGTTCAATGTAGCCCCAGGAGACAATGTCGTGGTCAGTGCACCCATCATACCCAACCCCACCAATGTGGCCAACCGTAATTTAATGGAACGTCGTTTGAAAGATAAAGGAGCGCGCATATTCACCAATGCCCATGTATCCGGACACGCTGGACGGGAAGACCACCGGGACTTCCTGCGCATGCTGCAACCCGAACACATCATACCAGCCCACGGGGACCTGGAGATGCTAGCAGCCTACACCGAACTGGCTGAGGAAGAAGGATACAAGATGGGTAACGATATTCATGTACTGAGAAATGGACAGGCACAGGTTTTCAATGGAGGAGTTTAATGGACACAAAACTGGAAGTAACCGAGATCCTCAAAAAATATTCAACCCGGATTGATCAGGAAATAAAAGAAGCACTGGAAACAGTGGACCCTGAAACACTCCGCCAAGCATCTGAACATCTGGTAAAGGCAGGTGGAAAGAAACTAAGACCCTCACTGGTGGTTTTAAGTGCAGAAGCAGTGGGTGGTACTGCGGAAGCAGCCCTGAAAACAGGAGCTGCAGTGGAACTCATCCACACCTTCAGTTTAATACATGATGATATTATGGATCAGGATGAGAAAAGAAGGGGTAAACCATCAGTCCACGTACTTTGGGGAGAACCCATGGCCATACTGGCTGGAGACACCCTTTTCTCCAAGGCCTTCACCACCATACTTAGAAGCGAAGAGGATGGAGTGGCACCTGAACTGGTACTACCAGCATTAAACACCGTGGTGGACAGCTGTGTAAAGATATGTGAAGGACAGGCCTGTGACATGGGATTCGCAGAGCGCTTCGATGTAACAGAATCAGAATATTTATGGATGATCTACAAGAAAACAGCTGCATTAATAGCCGCCGCCACCAAAGCCGGAGCAATACTAGGTGGAGGTACACCAGAACAAGTGGAAGCCCTGGCTGAGTACGGTCGTTTGATTGGCATGGCCTTCCAGATACAGGATGACTACCTGGATGTGGCCAGCAGTGAAGAAGACCTGGGAAAACCAGTAGGCAGTGACATAGTAGAAGGGAAAATGACCCTTCTGGTGGTAAACGCACTTTCCAAGGCCAGCGAAGAGGACCGGGAACGACTCTTAACCATCCTTAAAGAGGAAGGTGATGAGCATGTGTCCGAGGCCATGCAGATCATGGAAAAATACGGTTCCATCCACTACGCCTGGAAAGTGGCACAGGAAGATGTGAACCAGGCTAAAAAGTTACTGGATGTTTTAGATGACAGCCCAGCCAAGGATGCGCTGATAAAGATTGCAGACTTTGTACTGGAGAGAAGTCACTAACAGTCAACCTTTATTTTTCATTACTTTCACTACTTTTACTATTATCACACTTCTATGAACTGAGTAAATAAATTTGACCAAGGCAGGAAATAAATTCACAAGTAAAAGGGATTATCATGCAGGAATTGGAAGAACTCTTAAAAAAACAGGCCCTGATCAATGCCACCAAACACGGTGGACAGGCCCAAGCCGGAGCAGTGATAGGGATGATAATGTCTGCCCATCCAGAATACCGGAAAAAGGCCAAAGAAGTGTCAAAACTGGCTGGTCAGATTGTAAGCCAGGTTAATGCCATGTCTACCCAAGCCCAGAAGGAGGAACTGGAAGCTTTAGGCGGTTTTGTAGAGAAGAAGAAATTGGAAAAGGTGAAGGGATTAGCGGATTTACCTGAAGTGGAGGGTAAAGTTGTGCTGCGTTTTGCTCCAAATCCATCAGGCCCCCTGCATATAGGCCATGCCCGGGCAGCAGTTTTAAACCAGGAATACAAGAAACGTTACGGGGGTAAGTTAATCCTGAGGATTGAAGACACCGACCCCCGCAGGGTGGACCCGGAAGCCTACCAGATGATTGAGGAAGATTTATCCTGGTTGGGTGTTGATTGGGATGAAGTGATTATACAATCCGACCGGATGGAAACATATTATCAACAGGCAGAGGAACTAATTAAAAATGGTGGAGCCTACATGTGTTCATGTCCAGGAGACGTGTTTAAGGAACTAAAAAATTCATCTAAACCCTGCCCCCACCGGGATGCATCAGTGGAGGAAAACCTCACCCTCTGGGAGAAAATGCCACTGACTGCAGAGGGAGAAATGGTGCTCAGGGTGAAAACTGATATTCAGCATAAGAACCCTGCCATTCGTGACTGGGTGGCCATGCGAGTGGTGGAACATGAACATCCCCGCCTGGGCACTGAATACAAAGTATATCCCATGATGAACTTCTCAGTATCCGTGGATGACCACTTATCCGGTGTAAGCCATGTACTACGGGGTAAAGACCACCTGGCCAACAGTGAAAAACAGGAATACTTGTATAAACATATGGGATGGGAAATTCCTCAGTTCATCCATTACGGTCGTTTGAAAATGGAAGATATACCCCTTTCCACATCCAAAGCACGTCAGGGTATTGAAGAAGGAGTATACAGTGGCTGGGATGACCCAAGATTGGGAACCATCAGGGCCATTGCCCGGAGGGGAATACAGGCTGATGCCATCCGTGAATTAATGCTGGAGATCGGGGTTAAAATGGCGGATACTGCTGTAAGCTGGAAGAAGATCTACGGACTCAACCGCACCTTCCTGGAAGAGAAGGCCAACCGATACTTTATGGTGGCCAATCCCCAGCTGGTGGAAATAGAGGGTTTACCAGAATCCCTAAGGGGAACTGTGGAAAGACCACTCCACCCTGACCACTTGGACCGGGGAATGCGTGAACTGGACTTTGAGGAAAGAATATACCTGGACCGTAAGGACATTCCATCTGACCCTGAACAGGTTCTAAGGCTAATGGATGCAGTTAACATCACCTTCCAGGATGGAAAAGCCATCTACCATAGTGAAGGTATAGAAGAAGCCCGTGAATTTAAAGCCAAGATCGTGCAGTGGGTGCCTGCCAATGGATTTAGAGAAATAGAAATAGTAATGCCTGATGCCTCCATGGTCAAAGGTTATGCAGAGCCTTCTATTTTGAAAGCTGAAGTAGAAGATGTGGTTCAACTCGAAAGAGTAGGATTTGCCCGTTTAGACCAAGTAAATGGTGAGATAATCAGGTTTTATTATGCACATAAATAGGGATGGATAAATAGGGATGGAATTTTTTTATTTTAACTCCCCTTCTTGTAAATAGAAATGATTAATTGTTAGCTCTTTTTTTCTTATTTTTCTACTCATCATAACCTTTCATTACATAACCTTTCATGAACTATTTCAAATTCATACTTGACCTTTATCTTGATTTCTCATTTTATGAAATTTCTCATTTTGTGAATTATACAAAATTGCAATTGCTGATTGGACTATCCTCCTTGTGAAATATATCACTAAGGTAGGGGTAAATCATTTTCTTTCTGTGAAGTTAAGGTATAACTGCCTATAATTCCATATAAATAATAGCATATGAAATGCCCATTTAATTTATATACAAAAAGTTCTCCTTTTGGGGAGTGATATTTTTAATAATCCATTCGAGGATGTTTAAATGGAATATTATCATGATGCGAAAATGCAGAAACTCTTCCAGGTCTTAGAGGAGCCTAAATCACTTGATGAAATAGATTTGCCGCGCCCTTTCATTCAGAATCTTCTTTTAAAGGTTATCAACACCTATGGGAATATTACAGTTCAGCAGATGCATGAAATTGTTGGACTGCACATAGACATCCTGGAAGAATGCCTTAAACCCATGGAAAAGGAAAACCTAATTGGCCAAACCGGTGGGGGATTCCTCTTTGCCAGTGTGGATTACACCATAAAAAAACAGGGCCACTTAAAGGCAGTTAAATTAATGGAGGAAAACCCCTACGTGGGTATCGCCCCAGTAACCTATGATGAGTACTTCAAAATCATGGAAGTCCAGTTAAAGGGAAGATACCCCATTAAAATACCTTCAGAGGTAATTGAGAAAGCCTTCCATGATGTGGTGGGGATGGAGTACCCTAAAAAGGTTTTAACTGAATCTGCTATTGGAGGTAAGGGATTTTTTATTTACGGACCACCAGGCACTGGTAAAACTTTCCTAACCAGTAAAATGTCCGAGTTACTGCCACCCATTATCATGCCCCGTTATGTGGAATTTTCTGGGAACATAATCCAGATGTACGACCCTGATTTTCACAGGTTAAGACCTGAACAACCAGGGGATGTGAGATGGGTTAAAATATATGCACCCTTTGTATTCACCGGATCCGAGTTGAGTACTGAGAAAATGGAAACCTTATACAATCCCAATAAGGGTGTATTTGAAACATCACCCATTATAAAAGCCAATGGAGGTGTGCTCTTACTGGATGACCTGGGAAGGCAGAAAGAAGATCCTAACGTTCTATTAAACCGGATGATCGTACCCCTGGAGAATAAGAAGGATGTGATCTACATTAAAGGAGCACCAGTGATAGTGCACACTCATTTCATCCCCGCCCTATCCACCAACCTGGAGATCACCATTATAGATGAGGCCCACCTTAGAAGAGCACCTCTGCATGTCTACCTGGATGTTCCCAGTTCTGATGAGATTGTGGAGGTCTTCAAACGCAATCTGGACATGTTAAGGGAAGATTATGAGGAGGAAGTCCTGGAACGTTTCCGCCGAGTCTACATCCCGCAGGTGGATGGTGGTGAGAGTTTAAAACCCACCTTTGCCCATGCCCGTGACATTGCTCAGATTGCACAGGCCATACGAATCCGGAGGGGAGAGGAGAAGATGACAGTGGAGATATTGGAAGAAGCACTGGATCAGCATATACTGGTGTCCATGCAGCGCAAATACACTCCTGAACTATTTGACAGAATTATAAGTCAGGGGAGTAAACCGCAAAAGTAGCCAGTGCAATAAACCCTGATAAATTCTAATATTGAAAAAATAGATTTTTCCAACTCTTTTTAAGGACATTAGAATACCAATAAGATTAATCTGGTTCGAAGAACACAATCAAGTATAATCAATAAGCTAACAAATAAGGATAATAGATTCATCGCCTTTAAAGCTTTAATCCTCATCTTAAAAGCATTTAAAGCCATTTTAAACCATTATCATGCATGGTCATTGTTGTGGGGAAATGTTTTTAATAGGCTATGGACAATATAAGAGAGGTTAAAATCACAACGAGGATGATCACATGACATGCAATATACTAGTAGGAGGAGGCTGGGGAGATGAAGGTAAAGGTAAATGCATTACCTACCTTTGTTACCAGGATAAACCGGAAATCATTGCCAGAGCAGGTGTGGGGCCCAATGCAGGGCATTCAGTGGAGTTTAATGGTGAAAAATATGGGCTGAGGATGATCCCATCAGGATTCGTTCACACCGGAGCACGGCTGCTTATAGGTGCAGGGGTACTGGTAGATCCAGCAGTATTCCACTATGAACTGGACTATCTAAACAAGTATAAGGTGAAAAGTAGAACCTTTGCTGATTACCGCTGCGCTATAATTGAAGAAGAACACAAAGAACAGGATAAGGGATCAGACCATCTCCACAAAAAGATTGGAAGCACCGGAACTGGCTGCGGACCCGCAAACCGGGACCGTGCTTTACGTACCATTAAACAGGCCATTGATATTGATTCCATGGATGGTTTCACTGCTGATGTGCCCCTGGAAGTTAACACCGCCCTGGATGAAGGTCGGGATGTTTTCATCGAAGGATCTCAGGGTTTCGGATTATCACTTTATTATGGAACTTACCCCTTTGTTACCAGTAAGGACACCACAGCCTCCTCTGCAGCAGCAGATGTTGGTGTGGGTCCCACCCGTATTGATGATGTTATTGTTGTTTTCAAATCCTACATAACCCGTGTGGGAGAAGGTCCATTCCCCTCTGAGATGAAACAGGAAGAAGCTGAAAAAATGGGTCTGGAAGAATATGGTACAGTAACTGGCAGAAGACGAAGAGTGGGACTCTTTGATATGGACCTTGCCCGGGAAAGTTGCATGATTAACGGGGCAACGCAGATAGCTTTAACCTGTGTGGACAGATTATACCCGTCATGTGAAAGAGTGACAGAATACTCAGACCTATCTGGTGAGATAAAGAGGTTTGTGGAAGAGATTGAAAATGAAACCAAGGTACCGGTGACCATAATCAGCACCGGCCCGGACCTGGCAGACACCATCGACCTCAGGGAAGAGCTAATGTAATTGGACAGAATAAAACTAATAACATTATATTTTCAACAGACATCCTCATTTTTTTTTAAACAATTTTTTAAACAATTCCTATTTTATAGGGAACCATTTTCAGGTGAAATCCACTAGTTTATATGAAATTTACCATCATTCAAGGGTATTGAACTTTAAAGGGGGTTAATGAATGTTGGAAATAACAGTCCACGAGATAAGGGGGCACTGCCCAGTGTATAAAAAGGGCGACCTCATGGTATTTAAGGATCCGGAGATAATTCTGGATGAAACGGATGCCCTGTGCACCCATGCCCTGTCCACCATCTTACACTACACTACTATCCTGGAGCATAAATGGATCCCACTGGAACTGGGACTCACCAGGGAAGGTGATGAGGATCATGCTTATCTGCAATGTGTTGACCCTGCTCGACCCTACACAGATGGGGGAACAGTGATATTCCGTTGCAGGAAAGTGGATCGTAAAGAGGATTAATAAACAAGAAAGTGGATTATCAACTGGATTAATAGATAAGAAAGTGGATTATCAAGTGGGTTTTAGATAAAATAGTCCTTATTTTATAATCCATAAGTTTTATGATAATATAAAATTCACAAAATATGTATTGAATGGTCAGAAATCAGCATCATTAAATGGATATCCACAGGGAACTAAATGGAAAGTTCTATCCGCAGGCAACAACAAAACAATATTACTAGAATAGAAACAACAATACAATACTACTAGAACAGAAAATATCATATTCTTGGAGGGTGGTGGATATGCGAATTTACATTTTAAGTTCAGGTAAGTATGGTAGTCGGGTGGTTAACAATCTGGCTGAACATGGCATGGCCAGTAACATCGTGGGAATGGAAGAATTTAAAGAAGATATACCTCTTTTTTTGGATGATTTTTCAGGATACATTCCTAAAAATCTACCACCCTCTGATTTAATCCTGGCTGTGGGACTCTCTGGGGATTTAAATATGATCGTTCCGGAGGTGGCTCGTAAAACCGGGGCCAAATCCGCCATAATACCCATTTACGGTCCTAAACAGATGCCACCTGCACTGCAGCAGGAAATCATTGACTCAGCCCCGGATATTAAAATTGTTTTCCCCAAACCCTTCTGTTCACTGGAACCAGTGGGTGATGCCCCTATCGATGAGTTCGCCAGCCGTTTTGGTAAACCAGTCCTGTTCATCAAGTCAGATAAGTTCATTAAGAAGGCTGAAGTTTTAAGGGGAGCTCCCTGTGGTTCCACCAACTACATTGCCCGGGGACTGTGGAGTATGCCAGTGCAGGATGCAGAATTTGAAGCCACCCAGAAACTCCATAACTACCCCTGCAATGCCAGCACCGACACTGACCCGGCAGTAGGTGACACCAGCATGCACCTGGCCAGTTACCAGATAAAAGAAGCCATAAAAAGAGCATTGGGATTTGCAGTTAAATCAGCAGTGGTAAACCCGGAACTATGCGACACCTCCCAGTGCCAGGAGCAGTGCATTAAAGTCTGTCCCCAGGTGCTCATAGGACTGAATACCATAACCCTAAAGGAGGATAAGGCTCTAATTGACCCGGCAACCTGCGGGTACTGTGAAATATGTGTGAGAGAATGTCCCTTAAATGCCATTGAAATTAAAAAAGGAAGATTTGAACTAGGAAAAGACTAAACTTTGAGATCATCTCCCAAAGAAATCAATAGATCATTTCTCAAGTAATCAGGTGAAGGTTATGTTTTTATGTTGTAAATTGCTAAAGAAAACCTGAAAGTTAAATCTATTTGAATTTTCTATCTGTATAAGACCTTTGAGAATAGTTTCATCACCATTCTCACACTTTTATATCAACTAATTTATTAAGTACTTTAATTAAGGATTATAGTATTGAATGTTCTTTTAACTTAGGTATTAACTTTTATGCATGAGATGAGTACTATGAAGCTTTATATTATAAGTTCCGGGAATTATGGTAGTCGCATTGTGAACAGTCTGGCAGAGATGGGACTGGCCAGTAGCATGGTGGGTTTAGAGGAGATACCTGATGACCTGCCAGAGTTCATAGACGACTTTTCAGGGTACGTGCCCCGGAACATCCCCCAGGCAGACCTCATACTGGCAGTGGGGCTCTTTGGAGATATAAACATGGTGGTGCCCATCATCGCAGAAAAAAGCGGGGCTAAATCAGTTATCATACCCCTCCATGACCCGGCACAGGTACCACCAGGACTGCAAAGAGAAATCCAGGAATCAGCCCCAGATGTTAAGATAGTGTTCCCCAAACCATTCTGTTCACTGGAACCCGTGGGAGATGAATTCATAGATGAATTCGCCAGAGAATTCGGGAAACCAGTGCTGGAGATAGATGCAGATGGTATCATCAGAAAAGTTAAGGTTATAAGGAGTGCACCCTGTGGCAGCACCCATTACATAGCTGAGAATATTGAAGGCTTCCCAGCAGAGGAAGCAGAACTGGAAGCAGGGAATAAACTGCACAACTATCCCTGCAATGCCAGCATGGGCACAGATTCGGTAGTGGGAGACACCATACTCCACCTGGCAGGTTACCAGACCAAAGAAGCAGTTAGAAGAGCGCTGGGTTTTGCTATGAAATCGGCAGTGGTGGATCATGAGACTTGTGAAGCAGATGAATGTGAACACGAATGTATTAAACACTGCCCCCAGGTACAGATTGGCATGGACACAGTCCGATTAAATGAGAACCAGCAGGCAGTTATTGACCCGGCAACCTGCGGCTGTTGTGAGATATGCATACAGGAATGTCCCTACGGTTCAATAGAAATGGAAGAGAAGAAGTTTCCAATTGAATGAAATTTTAAGAATTTTAGAAGGGTTTAAGCAAAGTTCCCCCTATACTTAATATTTGTTCATTCTTACAGCCATGGAGTTAACTGATGGACAAATCATTAGCATAATATGTTTTTAAACTAATAAAAGTAGATGTTAGTTAATTCTAAACCTTTTAGAGGTGCTTAGGGGGCTATTTAGATATTATATTTATATGGTAAATTAACCATATAGTATACCATCTAAATATTGAGGTTAAGTTCTATGGCTACTCAAAAAGTTAAAACAAACATGAACATTGAGCGAGACTTGTTAAAAGAATTAAAGATATTGGCAAATAGTAAAGAAACCACACAGACAGAGATTATAAATCAGTTACTGAAAAAAGGAATAATGCTTGAAAAAGAGGAGAAAAAGCAGAAAAAAACCAAAGGAGATAATTTTCTCAAATTAGCAGGCATAGTAACTGCTAAAAAACCATTTAGTGCAACTGAAGAAGTAAAGAAGTTGAGAAATGGTGAGTTATGATATTTCTGGATACTAGCTATTCAATTGCTTTTTTTGTAAATGGAGAAGAAAACCATGATAGAGCTGTTGAAATAGCTAAAATTATCAAAAATGGAGAAAAAATAATTTCAAAACTGGTTGTTGCTGAAACAATAACTGTTTTAAAAAAGAAATTAGAAACAAAGGACATTATAAAGATATATGATACATTAAAGGATTTTACTACAGCAGAAGATAGTCATTTGTTTATGAAGCATTCAAACATTTTATAAAGTATGATGGTGAAATAAGCTTTTTTGATGCAGTGTATATTGCAATAATGGAAGATTTAGCAATTCACCAAAGTAAGCTTTGATTCTGATTTTAACAATAAAAAGGGAATCATAGTAATTCAATAATTATCAAAATCAATTTTAAATAATGATAAAAAATTGTATTTGGATCGCTCTTGACCTTATACCTTCACATGTACCTCAAAGTCTTCCCATTCACAGTATTTATGGATTAAACTGCATGGACCAATCATTTCGCATCAAATACATGTTTTTTGCACTGAAAGAAGGTGATGAGTACAAATTTATAATCTTAAACTACACTCAATTTATAATCTAAAATTTTCAAAGGAAATAAATCGCCTAAAATTATGGAGTATTTTAGAATGAATGGTAAAGTTGTTTTCATAGGAGCCGGACCCGGAGACCCGGAACTAATCACCCTTAAAGCACTTAAAGTGATTGAAAAGGCAGATGTCATTATCTATGCAGGGTCACTGGTGAACCCTGAAATATTAGGTTACGCCAAGGAAGAAGCAGTGATCTACAACAGTGCCCATATGAACCTGGATGAAATAGTAGATGTGATGGGTGAAGCTGCTGGTGAGGGTAAACTGGTTGCCAGGGTGCACACCGGAGACCCGTCCATCTACGGTGCCATAAAAGAGCAGATACAGCAACTGAAAAGTAAACAAATAGAATACCACATCATCCCGGGAGTAAGCTCCCTATTTGCCGCAGCTGCAGCCCTGGAAACTGAGCTAACTTTACCAGAAGTTTCTCAAACTGTTATAATAACCCGGCCATCAGGCAGAACCCCTAAACCAGACCGGGAGGCCATATTCCGCCTGGCAGAGCATCAGGCCACCATGTGTATATTCCTGGGAGTGCATATGATTGGTAAGGTGGTGGGTGAACTCTTGACCTTCTACGACCCTGAAACCCCGGTGGCAGTGGTGCAGAAGGCCAGCTGGAAGGATGAGAAAATTGTTAGGGGAAACCTGACTGATATAATAGATAAAGTCAAGGATGCAGGTATCCAGAAGACAGCAATAATAGTGGTAGGGGAGGTTCTTCATCCAGGTAGTGTGACTCCTTCCAAGCTATATGATGCTCACTTTACACATGAGTACCGGAAGGGTGAAGGAGAATAGATAGTAAGTGTTGAATTTGAAGATAATTCATCATCTCTTCTGAATCAGTAAGAATTAGAATAAAAGATAATATAGAAAAAATCATTTCTCAAGGATTAGAATATTTTATTTGGGGGGTTTTTTTTAATTTGCATGAAACTAATCAGGTCTCTGTGTTAGTTTATCCTCTTCATTTATGTGGAATTGTTGAAAATCAGTTCATACAATTTTTATTTACCCATAACTCTCCAGATCATCCGGGAAACACTGTGCAGAATTAGACCAGTGAAGGCAATGAAAGCACCGAAAATTGTTAACAGGGCTGCTAAAGTTGTGGGGAATAAAGTCTTCATGCTTCCAGCCAGGTATTCTCCGAAGAAATAAAGGCCCAGAACCATCCCTGTTATGATCATGATTGATCCAGGGAGTGTGAAATAGTATAAGGGGCGGTTGAATTCCATATCCTGCAAAAGTCGTACCAGAACACTCAACCCATGCTTTACAGGGTTCATTTTATGCTGGTTTTTTTCTCCATAGGTGGTGTTAATTTCAACTTCTTTTATTCGCAGCTTAGCCCGGGCGGCATCAATTAACATCTCACTTTCAATGGTGTAATCTTTGCTGTGGAAGCGAAATACGGGTATGGTGTGACCGGCAAATGCTCTGAAACCGCTTTGGCTGTCGGTAACATCGATATTTCCACTGATCTTAGTGGCAGTGTCCAGAACATTCTGCCCCACCCTTCGATAGGCAGGTGTTTCTCCACTGTTACCATTTAAATAACGGCTCCCATTAACCACGTCTGCTTCATTTTTAAGGATGGGTTCCAGTAGTTTAGGTATTTCTGCAGGGTTGTGCTGGCCATCCGAGTCCAGAGTTACTATGATATCTGCGTCCCGGGCGGCGTTAAATCCTGTTTTAAGGGCAACTCCCTTACCTTGATTAGTGGGGTGCACCACCACCTCTGCCCCGGCTAATTTGGCTATTTCAGCAGTTTTATCAGTACTGCCATCATCCACAACGATCACTCTTAAAACCTTCTGGCGTGTTCCCAGAACAGTGCTGCCAATGGTTTTTTCCTCGTTGTAGGCAGGTATCACAGCTGTAACTTTTATTAATATTCCTCCAGTTGAATCCAGTAATATTGTATAAGTATGCCAATATATTTAATTGTTGTTAATATTTCTATCTAAAAAGATTACAAATATGTTTATCCTTCCATATAGTCTCTTCATTTTCATATTTTTTTAGGGGGGGGTGTTAATGCAAACCAAACACTGCTAGGTTTACAAAGGGCATCACCAGAAACAGCATGGAGTTTGATATTCCGTGAGCCAGAGTAATTCCCAGGATAGATCTGGTTTTAATAAAAGCATAACCATAGAACATGGCCACACTGAACACAAATACCAGGTCTGCAAAGTAGATCCAGCCAATGTGCATGGTGGTGAACACCAGGGAAGTGTAAATCAGTCCAAAGGCAGGTCCTATCATTTTCATGGTATTGGTCTGGAGGATGCCCCTGAAAAGCAATTCTTCAGCCAGCCCGGTTGCTATTAAAAGAATGAAAAACCCTCCAATTAAAAGTAAGGGTGTAAACTGAGAAATTAAAGGGTCGGGACGCAGGATCATAAATTCAATAATACCGGTGATAAACCCGGTGGTGGCAATAAGGAGTTGCAATGGGAGTTTACCTAGAATAAGTCCCACTTCCTCCAAAGTAAGGTTTTGGCTGCGCATTATAGCGATGGATGCGGCGAAAAGGGGAATAGCAACTATGGGGAACCAGTACAGGGGTTTTATTTGCATCATGGGTATGGAAAGTCCAACAATGCGGATGATGGGGATGGGCATCATACTGCGCAGCAGGTTGGAAAAATCCAGGGACTCCACCATGGCTGCGTTCACCAGAAGTGCGAACAGGATAATGGTATGAGCAGCCAATCCCCAAGTTTTATTTACATAGGTGGTGACCAGTTCAGCAGCAATCAGGGCCAGAAGATAGGCAATTAAAGTAATAACATAGTTTCCGGGCAATCCTATTTCCAAACCTTTATGATGGACTTTTTCACTGCTTTTCACGATTTATTCTCCACTTCAACCATTGAATCTGAAAGTACAATACAAGAAGTTAAGCGTTATCATCACATATAACTGTAACTATTATGACGATTTACTTGGTTATTGTTAATATAGTTGGTATTTGTAAATGAAGTATTTAAAGGTAATAGGTTTTCCTAACACTTTTAGCTGCTGATTTCTCCTGGTTAGGGTAGTATATGAAGTCACTGATTCCAAGAATGCGGAAACCCTCCCTCTGCAAGGTGTAAGTGCCCTCCCAGTCAGTCATCACCCCGTCGATGGTGAAGCTACCATTGAAAGTTTTTCCATCGTTCTGGAAGTAGGTCACCCCGGTCCAGGCAGCGCAAGATAGGTTCATATGTCCCTTGAAACTGGTGTTGAACATGGCAGCCTTAACATCTTTATTTAATAGGGAGTACAGGGTTCCCCAGGTGATTTTTATTTCATCAATTTTCCCGGTTCCTCTCAGCCCATCTTCAGTGTAATCCAGGGGACTTTCAGCTTTCTCAGCACCTGAAAGTTTTAAAAAGAAGTTAAAATTCTTCCCTTTACCATTAATTTTGTAAAATCCACCTAGAGACGCCTCATTGGGGTTTTCAGGATGTGTGGGGGGTATCCATACTTTAGATGTGTAGTTGTAGGGGATCTGTTCAAAAACAAAACCACTAATGACTCCCTGTGTGACTTCGAGTAAGGAGATGCATGCAATTCCCACAATTAGTACAACAGCTATGAAGAGTAGGTTGCGGTTCATATCTATCAGATAGTTATTAGTAAAACAAAAAATAAGGGAAAATAAAAAAAGGGTTTTTATTTTTAGACGATGGCTGCAATTAACCGGCACAGTTCAGGGGGTCTGGTGACTATGATGGTTACAGTTCCATCTGCATTTACAATTAGTACCTCTTCTTCGAAGACTGGTTCCTGGTCTGCAGTGTCGTATGGTGTGATTTTTGCCAGTTCCTCAGGGGTTGTTGCGATGAATACTGTTGTATCGTTGATGTTTGCTGGTAACTGATAGATGGGTACTGGGCTGAAGTTGATATTAGTTGAATTGTCTTTAGGTCCTGGGTTTAAGGTATTGGACCATCCCTGTAGTGTGAGGTTAATGGTTCCATTAGTACCTACACCGTTAGTGTTGTTAAAGAGTCCTTTCCAGGATTGGATGCGTATTGTGGTTCCAGCGGGTAATGGTTCGTTGCCGTATCCCAGTATCTGGGATAAATCAATGGTGGCAGTTCCGTTAGGTTTGATAAAGGTTTCTGCATATATGGTCCTGTTTGTACCATTTTTAGCAGTACCATTGGCAACCAGTTCTACTTGTAACCAAGTAGTTCCATTGTTTGTTAGCGATAATTTGGTACTCTTTTCGTTAATAGCATTGACATTGGAGTTACTAGTAGTATTGGTATTGTTGGAACATCCGGATACAGCCACAACCACTATGACTACTGCCAGGATGGACAATAATCCTAAATTTTTTCTCATTTTAGACCACTCCCTAGAGTATGGTAACAACTTTGTAGGTTACAACTGCACCGAATACAAAAAGTAGTGGCAGTATAGCAACGTTAGAGCTGTTAATAAAGGTGTTTATTTTATTATTTTTGTGAGCCTCGGAGCTTAAAATCTCCTTCAGGGCCAAAAACGCGATAAGTGCCACCACAGCAATTAAACTGTAGCCTAAAATATCCGCTGAAGTCACCGCGGTTGTCACGGTGGTGGCAGCAGTAGCAGATGTGGCTGCAGTGGTGGTGGTTGTAGTAGTGGTGGTTGTGGTTACTGTTGATATCATGATTAAACCTTCTTTTTCTTCTATTATATATTTTTTTCCTTTTTGGGCAATATAATCCTTTAATCACAATTGGTGTATTTATGTGGTTCTAGTACACATTATTTGCATTTATACAGTGAGTATTATTTTTTTAGTTGTAAATAAGCTTTACGAAATGATTTTTTGGTGAAAAATATCAAGAGTATTTTAAAGCCATTAGAAGGAGCTAGAATATTTTATTTCTTATAAGAGCATTCCATCTCCTAATTCCGGTGTCATATTTTTCTTTAGCAGAGTATTATGTTGAACTTGTCACTTCACTAGAAATTTAATCTAATGGGATTTATCATTCCATCAGATTTTCTATTTAACATTCAACCACAAGTGCAGTGAACGGTACACTGTTTCGTTGTCTGGTAATTTGTACAGTAAGAATTCCATCTTCTTCTGACCAGAAGTTCCTGCAGTGAAGGTGTATGGTATTTCCACCTTTTCTCCGTTGGACAGGGTTAAATTTTCTTGTTTAAGTGTGCTGTTATTTACCTTTACCACCAGTTTATAATCAGTGGTGGCATATTCATGGTTCACCACACCAATGATAACAGTGCCGTTTTGTCCGGTGGTGAGGTTGGTGGGATAGTTACTGGCTGTTCCATTGGGTCCTAAGATGTAGAATTCCGTGAACTTCTCACCCTCTTTGGGTTTTACAATAATGTAAACTGTGGTGGCAATGGCCAGGATAATGCTGATGATGAGTATAATGGATAAAATTCTTTCTATTTTTGATTCTCCCTGGAATGATTCTTTCATTCCCTTCATAAACTCACTGAAAGGCACACTGAACCTTTCTTCGTCAGTTAGTTTCTTCCTTCGCAGGAATGCTACCAGGCACATGGACAGGGTGAAAATGGTGAGGCTGATGAGGATGGGGTCCAGGCGTATTCCCCAGGGCGTGTAGTTAAGTGCCAGACCAATAAGGGGTGTTACAGCGATGCTCAAACCGAAACTCAAAGCCGCCCTTTCAATACCATCAAGATCATCCCTTTTAGGGAAAAGAGCAGCTATTAATGCGTAACCGGGAATAAACAGAACCAGTAAGATTCCAAGGATAGTTCTGATGAAGGTTTGATTCAAGGGTGGTATAAGTACAAAAGCTGCAGTTAGAATGGTTATGGCAACAACCAGTAAAAGGTCCGTGAAGGGATAACGAGGTTTAACCCAGTCAACAGGAGTTTTCTCGCCAAGAGATTCACCATCTTCATCCCTTTTAGTATCAACAGTTTTAACCACATGACCAATACCTTCTAGAAGAGTATCTTTCTTTTTGCTTTCTTCACTCTCCTGCACAAGTTTTTCATGCGATTTTTCAGCTTTCTCTGCTTTGTGTAAATCTTCCGGGGTGGTGAATTCTTTCTCTTCAGCAGTAATCTCTTGGGTTTCAGGTTCTTCTTCTAATTCATCTTCTCCTTTTGTTGCTCTCCATTTACGCAGGAAAGCCCCAGCCACCAGCACCACTGATGCGACTAGCATCACCCCCACCATATAATTGGGGAGGGAGGGTAATAGATGCATTAAAAAAGCCAGGAAAGAGAGAGTGAAGAGGACCAGCGCTACAATAACACTGGCTAGTATCAGATCCCTTGAACTTGCCCGGGATTTATCCGGGAATATGATGGTAAGGGCAGCATAACCCAAAATGAATAGCAGTAATATGAAAAATACTACTGAAGTGGCAGTGGTTTTCAGTGGATTGAAGCAGAGGAATAAGAGTGAAACTCCGCTTAAAAACAGGATTATTAGAAGATCCCAGTATTTAAAACCAGATTTTTCCTCTGCAGGTTCATCCCACCATACAGGGGTGTCCATTTCCTTCTCATAATCCGAGGTGGTAACATCAGTTTTAACTGGCCTTTCTACCCTTAAGGGGAAATTTTTAATTTCCTCTTTGTCTTTAATTCTCTCATACTGGAGGGGCTTCTGTTTTTTTATTTCTTCCTTCCAGGATTCATAATCCAGTTCATCTGGCTCTTCTTCAGGTAAATAATCAGTACCTTCTTTTTGAAGATCCGGAGTTTCCTCTTCCAGAAATTCTTCTTCACCCAGCTCATCAGGTTGGATTGGGGGTTCTTCAGGTGGATAGGTTTCCAGATCCTCATATTCCTGTTCTTCACGGGCCTGCCGGCGCATGTATGCTGCTCTTTCAATGGATTCTTCCAGGGTAAGCTGATAATCCATCTCAGAAGGTTCTTCTTCTGATTCCCTCCCCGAGCGACGGGCCATGGCCAGTAATGACAGTAGGATGGCTATAATGAAGATTAAATTATTCAGATTGCTTTCAACTGATTTCAGACTCAGTGAATTAAGTATTAGGGGTAAGAATAGCAGGAAAAAAAGTCCCAGCACGAAACCTATGCCGGTGCGTAAGTCCCAGCCCATTCTCTCATCAGTGGGCCAGATAGCTGTTATGATGGCATAGCCTGGTAAGAAAAGTATCAGGATAGTGGTGATGAAGGTTAAGGTGTAACCCTTGAATAACTGCAGCCAGGTCAGTATAAGAACCACGAGGCTGAGGATGATAACCAGTAGAAGGTCTTTCTGTGATGAGAGTTTCATAATCAGTGTTGGGAGGAGGAGGTATAAATACTTGTAATCAGTGTTGGGAGGAGGGTTATAAATACATAAATTGTAATAGAAATGGGGCTGTTAAAAAGTTTAGGAGTTTACAATAGAAATCGCTGTAATCTTTGAAATAGGGGGGGAGTCGTAATCTAAAAAAATATGGTACGGTTAAATTAATGCTTTGATTTTTAGTTATTTTCTACTTAAAAAATCTTCAATTTGGCTTGTGAACTCTTGAAAGTCGTCCAGATGTTCATGGAGAGTTAAAAATGCGATTTCATCATCCAAACTACCGTAACGATGTACAACTATGTTACGGAATCCTTTCATTATCTTGAGTTTTTCACCAAGATCAATACTCAGGATTCTGGATTTCATCAGATTGTCTATAATATCTTTTTCATCTTGAGGTATTCCACTGGATAATTCAGAGTTGATAATGGAGCATATGTCCCAAACATTTTCTATGGAAAATTCAATCCTTTTATAAATACCATCTTTAACCAGTCCTAAGTCCTGGAACTCTTCTAAAGTATCAGGTAAATTTGATTGTACCATAATTACGCTTTCATGGATTTCTTTGATTTTATTGCGAATAATATCTCGCCTCATGTGATGAATTCCTCCCCAATGTAATGGTAATAATGCCTCTTAAAATCCTCGAATTCTTTAATGGTCTGGCAGGCCACATCATGCAGGAAATGATTGTCCTGGGAGTAGAGCAGTTCACCCTTCAAAACATCCTTCCGGATATATAAAGGGAGTTGCTGGTAAATCTGCAGATCTATTTCATCACTTAAAATTTCAGAAAGAGTTTCCAATCGAAAGCGAGAAGCATCTAACCGGCTGCCCTCATAATAAACACATAGATCGATATCAGAGTCTTCTCTATCTTTCCCCTGGGCTACAGAACCATAGAGAATGATGAATTTTACTTTATCAAAATCTTTTCTTTCTTTTATAATCTGCAGGACTTTGTTGATCATATCTTTTTTATGTGGCAAAAAAATCACAAGAATTGTATATGTTACTATGAATAATAAGTTTTTATGGTATCATTTTTATTCATAAATCGAAAATTTATAGGTGTCATAATATGGCAGATAACTCACCGTCAATAAAGGAATGGAAAGAACTTTACCAGAAAGCAACCGAATTCAAGAAACTCAAACCATGGGAATGGATGTGGGATGAGCAGATATTCGCAGTTAAAAACCCGGAAACTGGTGAAACAGCCTACTGCACTGTTATGGGCAGGATGCAATCTTTCTATGGCATGGCAGCCTACCTGGGCCCTGAAGGCTTGGAAAACTATTGTGATATACAATCTGGTAGAATTACCCCAGATGACCCTGATGCTTTTTTTCAGCAGAGAGTGCTGGTGGTTTCATTTGAAGACCGTGATGATATTGAGGATGAAGATTACCAGATCATACGTAAACTGGGATTGAGATTCAGGGGTAAGAATCAATGGCCCCTCTTTAGAAGTTTCCGCCCCCATTACATGCCCTGGTACCTGGATGGTGATGAAGCCAGATTTCTAACCCTGATACTGGAGCAGGCCATAATTGTTGGCCAAGGCATTAAAGAAGACCCAGAACTCCTCACCCCACCAGTTTTGGGGAAAATTTTCACCAGAATCCCTGACCACAAAGGTGAGTGGAAGGACAGCTGGACAGATCCCACGGATGATGAGGGGTGCGTAAGTGAGAGTAATGATGAGGAAGAATCTATTTCTAAGGTTAATATGGGAGAGGTATCCCTTCCAGATAAAGTTACAGATGAAACTTAAGAAAATGAAAAAGCAGGGCACCTGGGAAGTTGATTTATTTTATTATCCCGAGGCAGTTCAGGAGGGATCAGATGAAAGACCCTACTTCCCGGCAGTCATCACCTGGGCTGACCATGAAAGAGGTGATTCCCTGGAGGTGGAACTGGCAGAACCCAGCCAGTGGAAATCTCTCTTCCTGGAAACCTTCCACCAGGCAGTCACCAAAACCCAGCACCTGCCACAGACCATACTCTACGAAAATGAAGAATTGTTCCCCCTACTGGAAATCACCACCAAAATGGGTGTAAAACTGGATGAAGTGTATGAACTGGAAGTTTTAGGACAGGTTAAGCAGGGCATAATGGACTCTGCTGGTGAGAATAATCCAGTTCTCGAGGCTATGGAACTTTTCATACCAGAGGAATCCCTTGAAAAACTGCTTGAACTAATTGAAGAAGATGAAAATATAGCAACACTGATACAAAAAGGAGACCCAGACGCACTACTAGAAAATGAGAAAATACAGGCTTTTTTGAAGGAGGAACTTGCCCTAAGGGGATATTCTCAGGATATGGATTCTCTCAATCAAAACAGTGTACCCAGTTCCACCAGGAGCAGGGGTGAAAGAAAACCTAAAAAAGATAAGACTCAGCAGACCTTTTTCCAAACAGATGCAGGCACCGAATTGTCTAAAGTAGGAAAATCCATTTATCAGTTTAGAATTGATCTGGAGGGGATAAGACCACCTATCTGGAGGAGGATACTGGTTCCCGGGGACAGTACCCTGAAGGATCTGCATAAGGCCATCCAGGATGTTATGGGCTGGGAGGATTACCACTTGCACGAGTTCCAGCTTCCCGACCCATTCAGTGGGAATAGGATCTCACTGGACAATTCTCAAGAGGATAATGAGTTAATCGAAGACTGGTTCGACCTGGAAAATCCCAGGGGAAGGTACATCTACGACTTCGGAGATTACTGGGAGCATATAATAAAACTGGAGAAGATCCAAAGCCTGGATGAGGGTGCTGCTTATCCTCAGTGTACTGGGGGTAAAAGGGCCTCTCCACCTGAAGACTGCGGAGGTGTGGGGGGATATCAGGAGATGCTGGAAATCCTGAAAGACCCTGAACATGAAGAATATGAGGAGACAGTGGAATGGTTGGGAGATAACTTTGATCCAGAAGAATTCAACCCGGAAGCTGTTGTTTTCAGAGGTCTTGGCGATTCATAATTAATACGGTTGTATTTTCCAAATATTCGGACCATCACAGAAATATTTAAAGACTTAGAACACCTAAAATCTTCAAAGAAGAATTATTACAAAATAATAGAAAATCCATCATTCAAAGCTTTGGTTAGAAAAATAAATCAACTCCTACATGCAATGAGTTACTTAAAAATTTATATACAGAAACTATTTCGGAAAATTTTATTTAATCCCGGAGGCATATTTAGTTCTATGAATCTCCAGGATAACTAATGGCGATTCTTGTGAATTCACTAATAAAGTTCTCCAAAAGTACCGGGATAAAGTCGATGTTATCTTATTATTAAGAGAAAAGCTGAATTAATATTTAAGATGCTCTAAACTTTTTATTAAGAATTAAGAAGACCATTACTCATTAATTTTGAATATTAAGTCTTTAAGTCTAAGTTAATTTTGGAGGAAATAGTAAGAATTATGTACTTTTATAAAGCATTCGGACTGGAAATTGCATCAGAAATCGAACTACCGGGAATGGTAGAAGGTTCAGGTTATCCAGACGTTAGGATAGTTCTGGGAGAAGCGGACCCCTCCCAGGTAACCCATGCGGATGTTAAAGGGACCAACTACTTGGTTGCAGGTAGTGATGTGTATTTGTGGTGGGAGGACATTGGAAAAGTCAAAATCAGCGGGGGGAACCGTGTAACTGTGGAGCCAGTTGCTGAACTCGATGATGGTGATGAGATTAATGTGATTCCTTTTTTATTAGGACCGGTTATGGCCTTGATGTTACATCAGCGGGGATTTCTGGTATTGCATGGCAGTGCAGTTAAGGTGGATGGAGGAGCAGTGGCCTTTCTGGGTCACAGGGGTAATGGTAAGTCCACCACAGCTATTCATTTATATGTTGATGGTTACCCCCTAGTGGCTGATGATATCCTGGCCATAAAATTTATAGATGGGAAAGCAGTGGTTTATCCTGGATATCCCCATGTTCGTTTATCAGAAGATTCCTACAATCAGGTTAAAGATAACACGGACATCATAACGCCTATAAGGACCATTGTGGGGAAGGTTTTCTGTGATGCTTCCTACGGGTTTTCCCAGGAACCAGTTACATTAAAGAGGATATACTTAATAGAAAAGGGAGCTAAGACTGAAGTATCTCGTTTGAAGTCTCAGGAAAACCTGATTGATCTCATCAGACACTCCACTGCCAACCGGATCTTCCAGCAAACCACCCAGAAGGAGAACCTAATCCTGTGCGCCCAGCTTATAAATAGTGTTAAAGTATGCCGGCTGGAGATCTCCCATTCTTTTGAAGAGATTGAAGAGCTTTTAAGGGTGATTGAAAAGGATATTTAAATCGTAAAAAAATGGGACTTCAAATTTTACCAATTTTTTACTACTTTTTTTGGATGAAGACTGGTTTTATGTGTTACCTAAAAAAATTTCGGGATAAATATTTTATCCAAATAACCTTATTTAAAACAATTTTTGACATCACTTTAGCTAACTTTTTATAAAGACATGATATGATTGGATTATTCTGGAAATGGAACTTCTAGATCTTTGCAAATCTTTCTTGCAAGTGCATCAACAATCTCAACATGTCTGGGAACTGTGGATGTCTTCTGGTTAGAGGGATTAATAGTAAACTGTGTGTTTTCCACCTTCTCGAAGAAATTCACAACCACAATCATCCAAATGACGAATTAATTTGCGTCTTTTCATCAAATATCAACTTTTATATTTTCACGAATAAATTCCTTCCCTTCCAATCCTTTCTCAGTAATTTCTCGATTAGATAATAAAATCAATTCAATGGCCTCACAGAGGTTCTCTCGCACCTCCTCAAGTGTCTCTCCCTGGGTATTTGCACCGGGAAGTTCTTCAACATATCCTATATAACAATTGTTGACCTTCTCAAATATGGCGGTGAATGTAGTTTTCATCTGAAACATCTCCCACAATTTATATTTTTATTAATATTTTAATGCACATAAATTTATTTGAAAACCTTTTCTTTCATACTAAAGATATCTTATCCCTAATTTTAGCCTATTTTCCAGAATATGACAAGTTTTTTAAACAGAGGCACTTAGATAGATTCCTGCGTATATATCAGGGGAGGATATTTCTTTATATTCTCTTGGGGTTATTTTAGTGCCAATTGTTTTAGATTGTTGAATTTCCTTCTCCTTTGCATGAGTCATGATGGGTTTTATATAGTCTACAAAATATAAACATAATATTAATTATTTTATATTTAGTAATATAAATAGTTAGGGTTCTCTCAGTAATGTCTAGAGAAACACTTTTTTTACCATATGTTTTCCTGGAGCATTCTTTTGTTCCAAATTGTTGATGAAATCTCAAAAAAATGCATATCAAATTCAGTTTATTTTAGTTTGTTTTTAAAATAAACTTATTTATTATTTAATAATCATTATTTAATTGATATAAACATTTTTTATAAGATTTAGATTGATTAGGGAGGTAAAACTAGTATTTTTGTGACAATTTTCACATTACTTTGTGACACTATTCACTAAAATCTTTTTAAATATTATCTGATTGTGAAAAGAGGGTATGTATTAGAGAATGATTTTCATGAGAAAAATTGAGGAAGGTGAGAAAAAATGAACATGACCAGAAATCTGCAAATGAAACTTACATTCATTGTGCTCACCCTCCTGGTGGCGTTGATGGTGAGTGGAGCAGTATCAGCCGGTCTAGAGCCACAAGGGGGAGACTACCTCAGTGCATATGTGGTTGAAAATGGCTATTCATTCACCGGACCCACCTCCATTGATGATGCAGTTAATAATTATGAAACCATGGATGGATATCATGTTCAAATTGATAGTGGAGTCCATGAAGAACAAATTCGTGTCAATAAAAACCTTAACATTAATGGTCTAGGGGCCAACCCCCAGGACAATGTAATCAAATCCAGCAGTGAATCTGCAACCGTTTCCATAGGTGGTGTGAGTGTGGTTCTGGAAAACCTCGCCATATGGAACTATGGTACTGGTGAAGCCATTGTTAACAATGGCCTTCTGACCATAATTAACTGCTTTGTAAACGGAAATTACATAGAATACCAGGTAACAGGTTCCTTACCCGACCCAGAACCAGAAGAACCACCAGAAGAAGATATTAATGAACCCCTGCTGGATGAAAGTCCTGAAGAACCCACTCTAGAAGAAATCCCTGAAGAGTCCACTCAAGAATCTGCTCTAGAATCTGTTCTATTCACTGAAGAAGTAACTGAAGAAGTTTCAACCGAAGAAGTATCTGGGGAAACTGAGACAGTAAATGAGGAAAGTGTGGGTGCAGGAGAAACTGATGAATCAACCAATGATTCTACCGATGTTGATTTAACCAATGCAACTAATGGATCTGGTGCAGAACAAGGTGAAAGTCCCGTATCAAATGACCCTGGAATACCTTTAGCATCCCTGGCATCCGGAATGTTAATGCTTATGGGTGGAACAGTCGTATCCGGTAAGAAACATCACTAAACAGTAGAAAACCTTTTTTTTTTAAACCTCTATTTTTTTTTATTTTTCCTTTTTCCTTTTATTCATTTTTATTTTCCATTTCTATTTCGATTTTTATTTGCAGTTCATTTACAATTTCCCTAAAATCCCTAAATAATTTTTTACTATCATCTTTTCATTAATCATCATCTGCCAAGTCATTTTTTTTAAAGAAATACGAACCTCATCCTTAATCCATCATGGTCATAAGATTTATTTAAGATGTTGAGTAAAAATATTTTAAAGTTTAAGGGTTATCAGACAACTTATTATGGAATGAAAACTTCACATAAATTTAAAACTTGTCTAAAACTTTCATTGGAAGTTATTATGAGTTTATTATGAGTTAATTTATTATATGGTCAACTTATTGAAGAAAAAAATCATTTTTTATTAGGGAGAGATGAATTTATGGAATTATCAGGTTCTACCATTGTAACCGTGAGCAAGGATTATGTTTACTGTAATGTGGAAGATGAAATAGTTCTTCTGGGAATGGAAGACGGGATTTACTATGGATTGAATCCTGTGGGAGCCTTTATCTGGGAGCAGATCAAGGAACCAAAAACTATCAATGAAGTTAGAGATGCAATTCTAGCTGAATATGATGTGGAAAAGGAAGAATGCGAACAGGATTTATTTGATTTACTCCACGAGCTTGCAGGAAAGGGTATGATCATAATTAATGATGAGGATTGATTTTTTTTTTTAATAGTTTAATGGAGTAAATGTTCAGCCAACGACTTAATGCAGGCTTGAATTAAAGGGGTTAGAATTAAATTAAACCGATTCATGTAAATAGATTAGTTTAAGTCCATAATTATAGATTTAAATATTATTGGATGAATATTTTATGAATCTATGTATCTGTGCTTGAATTGTTCTTAATTAATATCCTTTGTAATATTATATATTTTAAACAGTGGGACTTTTATGAGTGGAATAACTGGAATCTTTCGAAGGGATGGTAAGGATGTAGATCCTGCCGATATAAAGAAAATGAATGATAAAATATCACACCGCGGACCAGACGGATCCCGAATATGGTGCGAGGGCCCAGTGGCTTTCGGCCACCAGATGCTCCACACAACCCCTGAATCCCTCCATGAAATCCTGCCCTTTGAAGATGAGGAATCTGGACTGGTCATAACTGCTGATGCCAGGATAGACAACCGTAAAGAGCTCGCACCTAAATTAGGAATTGAAGATAATGAGTATGTTTCTGATAGTTATTTCATTCTAAAGGCCTATGAGAAGTGGGGTGAAAAGTGCCCTGAGGAGCTTTTAGGGGATTTTGCTTTTGCTATTTGGGATAAGAATAGGGAAACTTTGTTCTGTGCTAGGGATCATATGGGGGTTAAGCCTTTTTATTATCATTTATCTAATGATTATTTTTTATTCGCAAGTGAGATCAAATCTCTTTTATACTATGGAGAGGACTTAAATCTGGAATTAAATGAAATAAAAGTAGCTTATCATTTAATACCAATTAGTACTGATAGAAAATTAACTTTCTACAATAATATATTTCGACTACCAGCTTCTAACTGTTTGTATATTGAGTTTCATAACTATGAGTTGAAGAAATACTGGGAATTGGATCCTAACTTAAGAATATTTTTTGATACTGACGAAGATTATTATTTGAAATTTCGTGAAATTTTTGAAAAAGCAATTAAATGTCGTTTAAGAACTATTCATCCTATTGGATTTGAGTTAAGTGGGGGAATAGATTCATCATCTGTTGTTGTAATGGCAAAAAAGATTTTATCAAAAACTCATACAGATATTCTAACTTTTTCCCTAATTTTTAATGAAATCAAGCAAACTGACGAAAGTTATTATATCAAAAAAATTGTTGATAAATATGGATTCAAACCTTTTTATTTGGTAGGAGATTCAATCAGTCCTTTTGATGGGGCTGATGAAATATTATTTTATCAGGATGAACCTCTTGAAACACCTAACATGGCCATGATTTGGAAACTATATAAAAAAATGAGTGATAAAGGTGTTAAGGTTGTTATAGGTGGGCATGATGGTGATTGTCTCCTCTATAAAGGTGAAAATTATTTATTTGAATTATTTGTTCGATTTAAATGGTTTAAGTTAATCGATGAAATTAAGATTAAATCAAATGGGGGAATTGTTGAGTTTTTTAAATTATTTGTGGCTGAAGTATTGTTTAAGTTAGTTCCTGAATTTCACGATATATGGCTTCATTTTAAAGGTATTAGGCGGGAAAAAGACTTTGTTAACATTAATAAAGATTTTGTTCAAAAATTTGATTTAAAGAATTTGTATAAACAAATGGAATTATATCCATTAAGAGCTGCAAATAATTCTAGAAGAATCCATTATTATTATCTAACACTTGCAACTCATCAACAAATTTTTGAAATGATGGATAAATTTGCAGCACCTCATTCAATTGAACCTCGTCATCCTATGATGGATAAACGCTTAGTTGAATTTTGTTTTGCAGTTCCCACCCATATAAAATACGACAATGGATGGGGTCGACTGTTAGTTCGATATGGGCTTAGCGATCTCCTTCCAAATGAAGTTCAATGGCGTAGAGGTAAAATTAATTTTTTCCATGTATTTGAAAGGAATTTGTTATTATTTGAACGAGATTGTTTGAATGATTTGATATATAAGAATAAGTTGATACGAAAATATGTTGATTGTAAAGAATTACCTAAGATTTATAGAAGATATATTGAAGGTGTTGAGGGTGCAGATTCGATTGATATTTGGAAAATCGCAATTCTTTCCTTTTGGTTGGAAAGTTCTTTTAACCATTTAAAAGAAAATTGAGAAAGAATAAAAATAAAAAATTACAGAAAAAAAATCCATTGATGGTTCAATATTAAGAAGAACCATATTTTCGTGCATAATCTCCTGAACCATCTTGTCCGGCTAGAGTAACTTCTTTTAAATTCCCGTGGTATTTTAAAACAGGTTTTGAGTATTTTGACTTGACCTTCTGGGGCATATTTGAACTCCTTCTATCATATTTTCTTTTTTTTTTGGTTTATAAATTTTCGTAAAAATCTCCAAAAAAAGAAAATTAAAATATGTGAACAATCCTTCTAGTATTATTCAACATTAATATATGTTTTTTGGCTGTTGTTGTTAAAGTTCCAATCAAATTGGTCCACAGATTCGAGTTTAACTGTATTTATTATAGTTTTATTGTTGAGGGCACTGTTGACGAGTGCTGTTATGGTTAGTGTTGCTGTTTGTCCGTTGTTGAAGTTTCCTATGGTCCATATTCCTGTGTTTTCGTTGTATGTTCCTGTTCCATGGGTATCTGCGGATTGGAATGTTAATCCTGCAGGTAAACTGTCTTTGATAGTTAAACCAGTTGCATTATCACCATTATTTTGGATATTTATAGTTAATGTAATAGTATTTCCACTTGGAGTCTGAATCGTTGTTTCATTATTGACGTTTTGGGTGACTTGTATGTCGACTTGTTGTGGTATGGGTAGTGTTCTGCTTCTTGCGTTGTTGTTGTTGTTTGGGTCGTATTCTGTTTGGTTGATTTTGGTTGCAGTTATTGTTAAGTCTCCTGATTTGCTGATGTATGTTAGTATGTCTAGTGATGCTGCACCTCCGCTGGGCATGAAGTTAATGGTCCAGGTTATTGTTCGTAGTGTGGAGTTGTAGGTGTATGCTCCGTTTGAACGTGGGTCTGCACCTTTGAAGTCTAGTCCTAGTGGTAGGCTGATTGTTATTATTATGTTGTGTGCGTCGTCTGGGCCGTTGTTGATGGCGTCTGTTGCCCAGGTTACGTCGTTGTTTACATCCCAGTTGTCGTATTTGCCTGTTGTCGTGTAAATGGTCACCCGAACATCTGCAGTCTTTGTGTAACTTCCCTGATTAATAATTGTTGTTTGTGCATTATTGTTAAAGTTCCAATCAAATTGGTCCACAGATTCGAGTTTTGCAGTATTCTTTATGTAAGTTGCAATGTTGACGAGTGCTGTTATGGTTAGTGTTGCTGTTTGTCCGTTTTTGAAGTTTCCTATGGTCCATATTCCTGTGTTTTCGTTGTATGTTCCTGTTCCGTGGGTATCTGCGAATTGGAATGTTAATCCTGCAGGTAAACTGTCTTTTATAGATAACCCAGTAGCGTTACTTGGGCCATTGTTCACTACATTTATAGTGTAAATAATTGTTTGACCTATGTTAGGAGTAAGATTATCGACGTTTTGTGTGACTTGTATGTCGACTTGTTGTGGTATGGGTAGTGTTCTGCTTCTTGCGTTGTTGTTGTTGTTTGGGTCGTATTCTGTTTGGTTGATTTTGGTTGCAGTTATTGTTAAGTCTCCTGATTTGCTGATGTATGTTAGTATGTCTAGTGATGCTGCACCTCCGCTGGGCATGAAGTCAATGGTCCAGGTTATTGTTCGTAGTGTGGAGTTGTAGGTGTATGCTCCGTTTGAACGTGGGTCTGCACCTTTGAAGTCTAGTCCTAGTGGTAGGCTGATTGTTATTATTATGTTGTGTGCATCGTCTGGGCCGTTGTTGATGGCGTCTGTTGCCCAGGTTACGTCGTTGTTTACATCCCAGTTGTCGTATTTGCCTGTTGTCGTGTAAATGGTCACTCGAACATCTGCAGAGGGTACGTAAATCAGTTTCTTTATAGTTTGACCTATATATGGATTGTATTCGTTTTGTTCAGTCAAAGTTGCAGTATTGGCAATGGTATTTTGCGGATTTGCATTACCAGATATAGTTAAAAATGCTAATGCGCCATTTAATAATTCGGGTATGGTCCAAACACCATTAGCATAACTTGTTCCTTCTGAAGGTGTAACAGTGACATTGGTCAGTCCAGCAGGAATCACGTCTTCTATGCGAATGTTGGTAGCAGTGTCCGGTCCGTTATTGGTTGCAGTCACTATGAAAGTTACAACATTCTGGTAGTAACTTCCAGTCTGACTGAGCGTAACATCAGCCATTTTAGTGTAAACAGGTATACTTGTACTGTTACCAGGGTTAGGGTTGTATTCAGTCTGGTTAATCTCAACTGCATTATTGGTTATATTGTAACCTGCCATTGCAGGTCCTGCTTTACCACTTATAGTTAGAGTGGCACTGGTGAACTTTTCCAGGAAGTCAATGCTCCAGATTCCAGTTTCAGGATCATAAGATCCTACGGAAGGAGTTACAGTGACATTGGTTAACCCGGCAGGTACCACATCTCTAATTTTAATGTTAGTTGCATCATCCGGTCCGCTGCAGTAAGCATTAACCACGAAGGTCACATCATCGCCCACATTCACAGTAACGATTCCCGTGCTCTGACCGTTCACTGTCTGGGTGATTATGGGGTCAGAGAGTTTGGTGTAAACTGTGGTGCTGGTGCTTGCTGCTGCTGGGTTGTATTCTGTTTGGCTGGTTCTGTTAGCGTAATTGGTGGTGTTTAATCCAGCCATGGAGGCAGTAACTTTACCAGTTAAGGTTAAAACTGCACTTGCACCACTGTTTAAGTTTCCAATGTCCCACAAGCCAGTGTTTAAATTGTAGGTTCCAGGTCCAATTATGGAGTAGCCGGTGTCAGATAATCCGCTTGGCAGCAAGTCGGTTATTTGCAGGTTGCTGGCAGCATCAGGGCCGCTGTTAAGGGCAGTTATGACGTAGGTAACAGTGTCACCCACATTGACTATGGCACTGCTGGCACCGTTAACTGTCTGGGTTACGGTAACATTGGCTTTCTTAACATATATTGAGGCATCTGGTATGGTGACTGTTTGAGGGTATTCGGTTTTGGTTGCAGTTGCGTGGTTGGTAATGGTTGTTCCGGCTTGTGCTGCCTGGATGACTCCACTGAATACCAGGGTAGCTGCGTTAGCAGATCCAGTTGCCAGATTAGTGATGGTCCACACACCAGTAACCGGGTTGTATGTACCAGTGCTTGGTGTTCCTGCAGTGAATCCTGCAGGCAACTGGGATAGTAAATCAGTTATTTGGATATTTGCCAGGTCAGGTCCATTGTTGGTGACAGTGAGGGTGAAACTTCCAGTGTCACCCACATTAAGGTTGCTCTGGTTGGCAGTGTTGGTTATGGTCACATCTGCTTTTTTGGTGTAAACAGTGGCTGTGGTGGTGGTTGGTTGGCTGTTGTATTCAGTCTGGCTGGTTCTGGTTGCAGTGTTGATGGTGTTATATCCGGCCATGCTGGAAGTTGCAGTTCCAGTTATGGTTAGGGTGGCAACTGCACCGTTAGCTAGTGATGGTATGGTCCAAATTCCAGAGCTGTAGGTTCCCACAGAGGGGGTGATGGTTACTCCACTTAAAGCAGCAGGGGGAATATCAGATATTTTAAGATTGGTTGCTGCGTCAGGGCCGTTGTTGGTGGCTGTGACAGTGTAAGTTACGGTGTCGCCTACATTTACAGGTGTGGTGGCTGTTGAAGTTAGAACTACATCTGCTTTTTTGGTGTAAACAGTGGCACTAACAGTGGCTGGTTTAGAATTGTACTGTTCCTGAGAAGTTCTGGTTGCAGTGTTAACGGTGTTCAATCCAGCCATGGCTGAAGTTGCAGTTCCAGTGATAGTTAAAGTGGCACTGGCCTGCTTGTTTAAGGTGGGTATGGTCCAAACTCCATTGTAGTAGGTTGTATCTGAAGATGGGGTTACAGTCACTCCACTTAATCCTGCAGGGATGATGTCGGTGATCATTATTCCGGTTGCCGTGTTCTGGTTGGCATTGGTGGCAGTAACCACAAAGGTAACCTTGTCTCCCACATTAACGGTGGCAGTGGTTCCTCCGTTTACAGTTTGAGTTAAGGTAACATCAGCCTGTACTGCAGTGTTTATTATACTAAAGTCGGTGATGGTTAAGGGTAACACGTTACGGGCTACCAGGTTCTGTTTCCGGGGGGTTTCGTACTTGTTATCATATAAAAGGTTCCCGTAGTTTCCACTGACATATGCAGTGACCACTGCGTTTCGGTTATTACCTATGCTGGATAAATTTACAGTAACCTGGCCATTAACATCTGTGACCCCGGAACTACTGCTTAGAGTTCCCCGGGTTGTCTGGAAGTTTACAGTAACTCCGGATAGGGGGGTCCCGTTTTTATCTCTCACTGTGGCAGTAATGCTAACGGATTGGCCGTTAAGTATGGTTACTGATTCAGGGGTGACTTCTAAACTGTAAGGATATTTCATGGAGATTGCCTCACCAATAATCACCCATGCTCTGTCTCTTACTGCAGTGGAACCAGTGGCGCCACCAATTCTAGCATCGTTGGGGGCGGTCATGTACTGGTAGTAAGTCCCTAAAGGTGCTGAGGGATTGTAAGGTCCGTAAGGTGCAGAAGTAAAGTACCAGATAGCGCACTGTATGGCTGCAGCTTCATCACTGGTGGAACCAGTGTAAGTATTCAGGATGTAGCTAACTTTACCCCAATCCACTCCACTGGGTAAATCTCCTGCAGTTCCAGGGAGAGGTCCGTTAACCAGTAGGGTGTCGCCTATGCTGATGGGGGTGAATAAATCAATACAGTATGCAGCGTATGTTGTTCCATCAACTATGACATTGATTATACCTGCAAATCCGTTCTTGTTCTGTCCCTGGATGTACACAGTCCGGCCGTTTCCGGTACCAGTTAAAGTTGCGGTTTTGGGGGTTAACTCGAAATTGGCTGTACCGTATTTATTAGGGTCAGTGGGGTAATTAGGGCCATTGGCCACAGTCACACTTTTGGTGATGGAGTTGCATCCCATGTAACTGGCTATAACATTAAAGGTGGTGTCGGTGCTGTAAAAGTTCAGGTAGTAGTATCCATTGGCATCTGTGGTTGTGCTGGCTAAAACTTTCCCAGCGGTTGAATCCACGGTTATAGTGGCACCTTCTAATGGCCTCACATGGCCGTATTCATTAACAGTAACCGTACCAGTGATTATAGGATCTGATCCAGAACAAGTACTGGCAGATGCAGTAAGGTTGGTAGTGTTTTCTGTATTGTTAATAGCAGCTGCAGAAGTACCAGCAATGGCTAGCACAAATGCAAATGCTAAAAGAAACATTAAGAGTTGTTTTTTTCCTTTCATTTCTTTCCCCCAAATTTTTTGGACATTTTTTTTATCTTGAATTTTTCACCTTTTTTATTGTTGACCATGAACAATATAATTTTGAAATACTAATATTCCGATGGATAAGTTTATGGTGATTCCATGCATATAAAGGTTTTTCTTTTGCTTATATGTTTGTGACAAGAGTCACTTCATAGTATATAAAAGCGTGAAAATATTCACAAAAATAGTGGTTGTTTTTGTTGAGCAAAATACTTTCACAACTTTAAAATTTTCCTAGAAATAAATGTGGTGAAAATACCTTATAAAACTTGGTCTTTTATTTATATCTATGTGAATATGGTCACATTGGGTATGGCTAAATTGAGTGTTTTTCATGGAAATAGATCAATATTTCTGGGGTTTGTGAGGATCGTCACAAAGATTTTTTTAGTTCATCAAGGGTTACTGGAATTTTTTTTTGCAAAGTTTTAGCCTGTGCCATGCAATGTTTCCATATTTTTTTTTGGGTTGATGTATTCCCTATTATAATATATAATATATTATATGGTCAATAACAGAAATTTTAACAGAACTTGTGTAGGAAAATAATATATGATTCCCCTGAAAAGTTTCATAAAATTACCTTTCCCTGAAAAGACACTGGCATTAAGGGCACTCTACTGGGTAATTTACATCAGGGTCATCCTCTGGATATTCCCCTTTAATTATGTTAAAAAAAGAGTGCAACAAATTAGCAGGGTATCCTCACCTGCTAATGGATTTTCTCATAATTCTACTTCTTTTTCCCTGCCCAGGATCAGCTTTATGGTAAGGATGGCCTCCAGGTACGTGCTCCGAGCCACCTGCCTGGTGCAGGCACTGGCAGGGCATATATTATTCTCCAAGTATGGTTACGATACTCAGATAAAAATTGGTGTTTCCAGTGAAGACGGGCAGTTTGAAGCCCATGCCTGGTTGGAACGTGAGGGAGATGTTGTATTAGGGGAGTCTGAAAAGGATTATAAGACTATTCTTGATGTTAATAGTGGATCACAATTAGATAATGGATGAGTTGATGATAAAGAAATATTTTAACAACAGTCTCCTGGGCCAGTATACTCAAAACTTAACCCGGTTAATGCCCAGAAAGATGGCCCTGGCTTTAACCCTCATGGTGGTTATCAGCTTCAACGAAGCAGCTAGCCTCCTGATTCTCATCCCCCTCCTGCAGCTGGTGGGACTGGATGTTGGTCAGGAGTCACTGGGACAGATCACCGGCTGGGTCTCTGTTTTCATCAAGTCCCTGGGTTTGGAACCTACCCTGTTCCTGGTTCTAGGTTTATATGTGGGTATTGTGAGTTTGGGTGCGCTTCTTTCCAGGTGGCAGACACTGGCTAGTTATGAAATTGAATACAAGTTCGCAGCACACCTCAGGAAAAGATTATATGAAGCTATAACCCGTTCTAATTGGCTCTTTTTCACCAGGGTCAAATCATCTGACTTTGCCCATGCCTTGACTAATGAGATAGAAAGGATCAGCACCGGAACCTACATGTTTTTGAACCTGATTGCCAGTACCATGGTGCTGGTGGTTTACATTGTGTTCTCCCTTAAACTGGCAGGTGTCTTCACCGGGGTGATCTTCATGGTAGGGGTGGTTATTCTGCTCCTTTTAAGGAGGAGGGTGAGAAGGTCGCAGTTCAGTGGGGAGGAAATCACCAACACCACCCGGGATATTTACTCATCAGTCATGCAGCACCTGGATGGGATGAAAACCATTAAAAGCTTCAACCTGGAGGAGGAGAACGTGAAAATTTTCTCCCAACAGGCGGATGATGTTGCCCAGAGGTATCTTAACACCATCCGCAGTTATGCAGATGTTAAATTGTTATTTGACATAGGGACAGTGGTTGTGCTGGCAGTTATGGTTCTCTTTTTGATTCAGGTGGTTCAGATACCCACCGCCAGTTTACTGCTCCTCATCTACATCTTTGTACGGATGATACCCAGGTTTTCCACCATCCAGAACAGCTACCAGTATTTCATAACCATGCTACCCGCTTTTTCCAATGTTATGGAATTGGAGGGGGAGTGTTTGGAGAATGCTGACCTTAAAGAGGATATGAGGAGACGGGAACTTGGAGAAGAAGTTCTAGGAACTGCAAAATCTGGTGATGGGGAAGGGGTTGAACTGGTTGATGTTTCCTTTACTTACCATGATGAACATCACTTTAGCATAAAAGACCTTAACCTCAGGATCCCTGCAGGTAGGACTACGGCCATTGTGGGCCCGTCTGGTGCAGGTAAAAGCACCATAGCTGACCTGGTGATGGGTTTAATCCAGCCAGATACGGGTGAGATAAGATTCAATGGACAGCCCATCTCTGCTTCTCAGGATTCATGGAGTGGTAGGATTGCTTATGTGGCACAGGACACCTTCCTTTTCAATGAAACTGTGCGCTTTAACTTACTCATTGCACGTCCTGATGCCAGTCAGGAGGAAGTGGGGGGCTGTTTGAAACTGGCTGCTGCCCACAAATTCGTATCCCGACTTCCTGATGGTCTGGACACACTGATTGGGGATAGGGGTGTCCGGTTGTCTGGGGGGGAGAGGCAGCGCCTGGCACTGGCCCGTGCTCTTTTGAGGAAACCATCCCTCCTGATTCTGGATGAGGCCACCAGTAACCTAGACTCTGAGAATGAGAAGAAAATCCTAAAGTCTATTGATAAGTTGCACGGTGAAATCACTATTCTAATGATAGCCCACCGGCTTTCCACCATTAAAAATGCTGATTATATCTACCTCTTAGATGGGGGTGAGGTGGTGGAATCCGGCACCTGGGATGAGCTTTTGGAAAATAAGGAGGGGAAGTTCTGGAAAGTTTGTGAGGTGCAGGGGATTATAGCTCATTAAACATTTCAAGTTCAATATTCACCTTTTGCATCTATTATTTTAACTTCAAATCGGGCAATTTTCTTTTCAGGATCATCAAATTGAGCATAGAAATATGAGGTTCCCTTGGCAGGAATAGTTTTTGGATCCAAGTAAGGGGTGTCATTAACTGCAAATACAGTTCCATTAGAATAATATGTGGTTACCTTGATTTTAACATTTAAGGCATCGTAAGGGTTATTATTGTTTATATCGCCATATACGTAGTAGATGGACTCGTTTCGTTCGCTGCGATTTCCTTTGGTGTTGTTTGCTACATTTATTAAATCTAATGATATTTTCTTTTCTCCCCATGTGCTGTTGGCTTTGTTGCTTTCTATACAACCTGAGCTAAAAATTAACCCGGTAATAAGAAATATTAGTAGTATTGGTATAATTTCTTCCATATTCTCACTCGATTTTAATTACAGATAACATTAGATAATTTATTAAATAAATACTTCTCTAATTCAAAAGATTTGCAGGGTGCTAAATAAATGCAACTACCATTTCGAATAAAAAAAGAAGATGAATTACTCATTCATTTATCACATACTCCCATTGAGACTAAAAAACAAACTAAAATCCAAAAAATTATCCAAAAGGGAGTTGATTGGGACTATTTATTAAAGAGAGCCTCTTATCATGGTTTAAGACCTATGCTTTATTACACTCTTAAAAACTATCCTAATAGTGTTCCTTTTGATGTTTTGAATTTTCTGAAGGATTTTTTGGTGAAAAATAGTTATAAAAATCTTTCATTCACTGGAGAAGTGTTGAGGATAATTAAATTACTCGATGAGGCTGACGTAACTACAATTCCTTACAAAGGTCCAGTTCTAGCAATCCAGGGTTATGATAATCTTTCTTTAAGAGAATTTGGCGATCTAGACTTGTTCATTGAAAAAAGAGATTTCTATAAAGTAAAAAGAATACTCATTAATGAGAATTTTGAAGCAGTATTAAACCTCTCCCCAAGTAAAGAAAAGAAATATCTAAAATCCCAGAGGGAATACAAATTTAAAAATAGGCATAATGGTATTATTCTTGAAATTCAGTGGAATGTGGTTGGGTTTTCTTTCTCATTTCCTAATGAAACTTCTTATCCTATCGATAAGATCAATTTACAGTCAGTTTTTATGAATAACAGATCCATTAAGACCTTCAGTAATGAAGATTTAATTCTGATTCTGTCAATTCATGTTGCTGGCCACATGTGGAGTCGTTTATCATGGCTTTATGATCTGGCGAGTTTAATAAAAAAATTCGAAGATCTAAATTGGGGAGTGATGATTAAAAAGGCAGAAAAACTGGGTGTTCAGCGTATACTATTTTCCAATCTTTATATTTTGCAAATCTTATTTAATTTGAGATACCCGAAAATTGTAAATAAGGGAATCAAGAAGGATTTTTACATTCAGGAGTTAAGTAAAAATATATTATATCTGATTTTCACTCCAGAAAAGCTAAACATTATGGACAAATTTATTTTAAGGTTTAAAATTAGAGAAAGTAAAATTCAGGGCTTTAAAGACAATTTAAAAATCTTAATTATTCCCCAGAGTGATGAATGGGCTTTATTTGAACGGGACCTGCCTAATTCCTTATTCATTTTAATAAGGCCCCTACAAATTATAAATCGGTTATTTGAGGGATTGTAAAGATAAGGGGTCTTTTAATTTCATGAAAACTTTAAATTCGATTATAAAGTTTTTTTTACCAAAAAAATACAAATTATGTCAAATTTTTCATGCAAATATTGCTAAAACCCCACTAATTTCATAATCCCACAAAAGTATAATATGAATGAAATTTTATCTTCCTTTATTCTACTTTAGCAAAGTTTATATTATTGTCTCAGTTACAAATTATTATAGGTCATTTAATTACTAACTTGTTATTGTGTTTTATTGGGGAGGTTTTTCTATAGAAACTGAAAAAATACTTGTTACAGGCGGATCAGGATTCATAGGAACCAATCTGGTTAAGGAATTAGAAAGGAGAGGTCATGAAGTGTTGGCTGTTGACCTGCTTCACAACAACCGGGACAACTACCAGCGATGTGACGTGCGCAGCTACCGACAGCTGGAAAGACTCTTTGATGAGAGGGATTTTGATTACGTTTATCATTTGGCTGCTGAATACGGTCGCTGGAATGGTGAGGAATACTATGAAAACCTGTGGCAGACCAATGTTATTGGAACCAAACATATGTTACGTTTGCAGGAAAAACTGGGCTTCAGGATGATATTCTTCTCATCAGCTGAGGTATACGGGGATTACACGGGCATAATGAGTGAGGATGTCATGGTCAACAATCCCATTAAGGATACTTATCAGATGAATGATTATGCCATTACTAAATGGGCGGGTGAGTTAATGTGCATGAACTCCGCTACCATGTTTGGAACAGAAACGGTTCGGGTGCGCCCGGTTAACTGCTACGGCCCCCATGAGGAATATTCTCCCTACAAGGGTTTCATACCCATTTTCATTTATAAAGCATTGCATAATCAGCCTTACACTGTTTATAAAGGTCATAAGCGTATTATTGATTATGTGGAGGATACTGTATCCACTTTTGCCAATATTGTGGATAATTTCATCCCTGGTGAGGTTTACAATGTGGGCGGGCGTACAGAGTGGGAGAAGGATATTAAAGAATACTCTGATCTGGTCTTGAATGCTGTGGGGCGGGATGATTCTCTGGTAACCTATGAAGAAGCCGAGGATTTCACCACTCAGGTTAAGACCATGGACTTTTCCAAGGCCATTAAAGATCTGAAGCATGATCCCAAGGTTGATCCTGAAGAGGGAATCAAGAGAACTGTGGAATGGATGCGATGGTTTTATAGAGTTGATGATTAGCTAATAATTAAAAATTACACGTTTTAAACACTTTGGTGGGGAGATAACATGGATTACTATGATTACAATGATAAAACTGTTTTAGTGACTGGTGGTGCTGGTTGCGTGGGTAGCAACCTCTCCCAGAGGCTATCAGAGCATGCGGGTAAAGTTATTATACTGGATAACCTGGATTCAGCTTATGAATGGAATCTTCCTCAAGCTGAAAATATAGATTTTGTTAAAGGGGATATCTTGGATGATGAGATGCTTAAAAGGGTTTTTAAGGAAAAACCGGATTATGTTTTTCACCTGGCAGCTCACTTTGCCAACCAGAACAGTGTGGATAACCCTGAACTGGATTTGATGGTTAATGGGATGGGTATCCTGAAAGTTTTGCAGTACGCCCATCTTGTGGATGTGGAGCGTTTTGTTTATTCTTCATCTGGTTGTGGAGTGTATGGGTTGGACTCTAAAATGCCCTTTGAAGAACATGATATATCCATCAGTCTTCACACCCCCTACCAGGTTACTAAATTGTTGGGAGAACTATACACTAACTATTTCCATAACCTTTATGGGTTGCCTATTGTTAATGCCCGGTTTTTTAATGTTTTTGGTCCTGGAGAAGTACCTGGTAAGTACCGGAATGTGATTCCTAATTTCATGTACTGGGCTATGACTGGACAGGCCTTGCCCATAACTGGGGATGGGACTGAGACCAGGGATTGGACCTATGTGGATGATATTGTTAACGGTCTTATGGCTATGGGAGTAGTGGACGAGGCTATTGGTGAAGCAATTAACCTTGGTTCTGGCACTGAAACCAGAGTCATTGACATGGCTAACATGATTAATGAGTTAACCGGGAACACGGAAGGCATTGCCTACGCAGCCCGAAGGGACTGGGATGCTAAGACACGTTTGCTTTCTTCCATTGAAAAAGCCCAAAAAATTCTTAATTATAATCCTAAGACAACTTTTAAGGATGGTTTGAAGAAAACCTATTCCTGGTTTGTGGAAAACTGGGATGATATCGAGAGAAGCGCAGAATTTTGATATTTATGAATATACTTGTTGTACAGGAATCCGACTGGATCCAGAGGAACCCCCATCAACAACACCATCTTATGGAACGATTATCTTTAAGAGGTCATAAGATACGTGTTATTGATTATGAGATTGACTGGAAAACCAATAAGAACGAGGGAATAATCTCCAAAAGACAGGTTTTTAAAGGTGTTCATAAAATTCATGATGAAGCCAGTATAGACGTGGTAAGGCCAGGCCTACTCAAGGTTCCAGTTTTAAATTATATTTCCTGGACTTGGACTAGTTGGAGAGAAATCAATCGCCAGATCAAGGAATTTAAACCCGATGTTATTGTTGGTTTTGGTTTGATTAATACATATATTGCTGCTAGAGCAGCCAAAAAACACAAAATACCATTTTTTTATTATCTTATTGACGTTCTTTATACGCTAATACCAGAAAAATCGTTACAGCTCGTTGGTAAAAAAGTTCAAAGGAATATAATCAAAAATTCTGATTTGATTATAACTATTAACAAAAAGCTATCTGAGTCAGTTATACAACTTGGTGCTAATGCAGACAAAACATTAGTTATAGATGCTGGTATTGACTTAGACAGATTTGATCAGGATATTGATGGTTCAATTATCCGTAAAAAGTATGGGGTAAAAGATAATGAATTATTACTCTTTTTCATGGGTTGGATTTATCACTTTGCAGGTGTCAAAGAAGTAGCAGAGGAACTGGGAAAAGGAAATCATGAAAAAATTAAATTGATGGTAGTAGGAGATGGGGATGCGTACTCCGATCTTGAAGAAATAAGAGAAAAATATCAATTACATGAAACACTCATATTAACTGGTAAACAACCATATAATAAAATACCTGAGTTTGTAGCAGCATCTGATGTCTGTATTTTACCTGCTTATCCTGATGAGGAAATAATGCAAGACATAGTTCCTATTAAGATATATGAATATATGGCAATGGAAAAACCTGTCATCACAACAAACCTTCTTGGCATAAAAAAAGAATTTGGAGAAAAAAATGGAATTTTCTATGTAAATCAACCGGAAGATGTAATCAGTCTTGGATTTAAATTAAATAATAAGGTTGATGGAAAGATCGCTAGAAAATTTGTTGAAAATAAAGATTGGGAGTCAATTACTGACGAATTTGAAAAAACTTTGGATGAGGTAGTTAAGATTGCATGAATCTTTAGCTTACATATCAAAAATTGAAGATCTAAAAGAAGATATAGAAAGAGGTCTTGAATTCATAAAGTGGAAAAAAGAAGTTAAAAAAGATTCCACAGTATTCATTAAACCGAATTTTACTTATCCCTACTATAAGGAGGGTATTACCACATCTCCGGAGTTAATCAAATTTCTACTAGAAATTTTAAAAGACAGAGCGGATAATGTTATACTAGGAGAATCAAATGGAGGTAATCATTCTTTCACTGCAGATGATTCTTTTAAAGGTCACCAAATGCCTGAAATTTGCAGAGATGCGGGCGTTGATCTGGTAAATTTGTCTCATTTGCCTTCAAGATTTCTTGAAGAAGAGATTGCGGGTAAAAAGGTCAAAGTTCAACTACCTAAACTTCTTCTTGATGATGTGGATTGTTTTATTTCTGTTCCAGTGTTAAAGGTGCACGTCATGACCGGTGTAACTCTCAGTATGAAAAACTTGTGGGGATGTTATCCGGATACCATGAGATGTTTACACCACAAGAATCTGAGTGAAAAGCTTACTTTAATAACTAAATCCCTCAACCCTAAAATTGTGGTTATGGATGGAATATATGCTCTTGATGGTCATGGGCCAATGTATGGGCAAGCCAAAAAACTCGATTTATTGTTAACTTCAAATAATCCTGTTTCCATTGATGCATTAGGCGCAGCAGTTATGGGGATCCCCATTGAAAAAGCTAAGCATATTTTAACGGCTGAAGAAGAAGGTTTGGGGCCTACTAATTTAGATAAAATTAATATTAATCAGAATTGGGATGAATTTGTCATGGAATTTTCTTCAAATAAAACTTTCATTGATCAATTTTCAAAACTGCTTTTCGAAAGCGAAATAATGGCAAAGATTGTCATGGACTCTCCAGTAACACCAGTTATATATAAATTTGCTAAATTTTTCAGAAATAGTGATGAAAAAACAGTTGTAAATGAGCTTGAAGAATATTGCAAAAAATAATTTTCTGGAGGTTAAATGAAAGTTATTTTGATTCGTTCAAGGGCTATCGACCCTGCAATAAATAAAGTAGCTGATTGTTTATCTAAACATGGTTGTAAAGTTAAACTGCTATTGTGGGATCGCAATGCAGATTCTAATGATGATCAAGCTAATTATAAAAAGATAACCTTTAATTTAAGAGCGCCTTATGACAAATTTCATATTGTTTTTTACTTACCATTCTGGTGGTTATTTGAATTCATTTATTTACTAAAAGATGATTCAGATGTAATACATGCAACAGATCTTGATACGTTGATTCCCGCGTCCTTAGTTAAGTTGATTAAAGGAAAAAAATTATACTACACAATTTATGATTTTTATGCCGATAATTTACCTTCATCAATTCCCAGATTTTTCAAGAATTTTATTTCCGGTTTAGAAAAATATTTCATAGGTTTTACAGATGTTTTGTTTTTGGCAGACGAATCCAGACTCGTGCAGATCGAAAGCTCTAAAACTAATCAGATTTATTACATTTACAATTCTCCCCCTGATTATTTTAGAAATATAACAATACCATCAAATCAGGGGATTACATTAAATAAACAGTTAGTTTTATTTTATGGTGGTTTATTACATGAATCACGGGGTTTATTTGCTGTCATAAAAGCAATAAACGGTACGAATATCAAGTTGATCTTTGCTGGAGAGGGATCATTAAAAAATGAAATTAAAGATTTAACCCGGATTAATGAAAATATTAAATATAAAGGCTTTTTGGATTATGAAGATATTATTAATGAAACCCTGGCCGCAGATGTGCTGTTTGCTTTCTATGATCCTGCTATTCCTAATAATAGATATGCTAGTCCGAATAAGCTTTTTGAGGCTATGATGTCTGGAAAACCTATTATAGTTAATGATGGCACTTCAATGGCAAATATTGTTCAGAAAGAAGGATGTGGAATAATAGTTCCCTATGGAAATGCAGAATTTATTAAAAAAGCTATCGTAACACTTAAAGATCCAAGTATATATGAAAAATTAGGAAAGAATGGAAGAAATGCTTATGAGAAAAAATATAAATGGAGTATTATGGAGAAAAGATTATTAAAAGCTTATAATATTTATAAGGAATGTAAACATACAGGAATGAATTGAAAACTACGCAATGAATTAATAATATATTAAAACTTTTTCATCTGACGGGGTGTAAAGTTATTAGGGGTTGAGTGATATTTGCAACTTATCTTTGCTATACTTTATCTTTGTTTGGTGAAAGAACCAATAATTAACTAATTTCAATTTTTCATGAACACTAAAACACACATTAATTTTACAGTCCCCATCTGACATTAACACCGGGCATTTAATATTTGACGTTTAAGGAATTATCGATGTGATTCAATGGATTTACATATTAATGAGTTACAAATCAATGACTGGTCAATGAGAAGATTTACGGTATTAATATTTTCAATATTAATTGTTTATATTTCTATTTCATTATTAGAAACATTAAAAATCTGTTTACCTGATTTCAAAGCCTTTTTTGGGGTTTTGATTCTTTTAATTCCAGGATTCATTATTCTTCGAATTTTAAATCTTCATGAATTGGGGCTTACTAAGTCATTTACATTTTCAATAGGACTTAGTTTAGCCCTTATTATGATTATTGGATTAATTTTAAATCAGATAATACCTTTAATTGGAATTTTAAAACCTCTTACTCAGCTTATTCTTCAATTAACCTTCATTTTTTCAGTAATTATACTCTTAATTATTGCTTATCTTATTGACAACGATTACAAACCAAAGCCCAGTAAAATCAATCTTTCTTTAATGAACCCATATCTACTCTTAATAATTTTGAATCTGTTTATTGGCGTGATAGGGGTTAATTTTGCTTATTACTTAGATAACAATCTTCTATTGATGATCTTCATTTTAATAATATCTCTTATTCCTATTTTTGTTGTATTCAATAAGTTTGATTCAAAATTCTATCCCTTTGTAATATTTATTACATCCCTTGCTTTATTGTATCATGTCTCATTGTTTTCTCCTTTTTTAGTGGGAACTGATATATTTGGAGAACTTTGGCAGGCGAATTTAACATACATAAATCAGATATGGGATGTGTCTACGACTGGCTTATTAAATTCTGTTTTGAGTATTACAATACTTCCCCCAATATTTTCGATCATGTGTGGCTTTGACAATGTTTTCTATTTAAAATATATTGCACCATTCTTCTTTTCATTAGTGCCTGTTGTATTGTATTCATTTTATGAAAATGCCATAGATCTTACAGAAAAAGAGAAATTATTAGCTGTGTTTTTTGTCATTTCACTCTCACAGTTCTTTTTTTTAATGATAGGACTTGCAAGACAACAAATTGCAGAACTATTTTTTGTATTACTTCTCTGGTTAATAGTTGACAAAAAGTACAATGCAGCAAATGTAATTGTATTTATTTTATTTACCTTTGCATTAGTCTGTTCTCACTACTCACTGGCTTATATTTTTCTTTTTTATGTTCTATCGTATATATTTCTAAAATATCTCATTTCCAAAACGAGTTTAAAGTACACGTTTTTTTTTAGTAAGTCCAAAATTAATTTAAATTATATTTTATTATTGGTAGTTTTAATAGTTGCATGGCAAATTTATGTCTCTTACGGGTCGGTTCTGGGTTTCCTTGTGGGTTTTATTGAAACAATATTCAATGGACTTTCAGACATATTTACTCCCCAAGCAAATGTTTCAGTTAAAGTTCTCACATCATCTTCTTCAAAAATCTTTCACACAATATTCAGATATATTTTCTATTCTGTTCTTTTTTTCATAGTCATTGGAATGATTGATCTGTTACAACGTATACGAATTAAAAAAGAAGTAAAAACGTTTGAGATTATGGCAATTTCAAGTTGTGCAATTTTAGGTATTTTTGTGGTTTTGCCTTTTGCAGGGTTTTCGCTTGGCTTTGAAAGAATATTTCAGGTTACATCTTTAATTTTAGCACCATATATGGTGCTTGGTTTTAAGAGATTTTTAACATTAATTAAAACGAATACGGCAAAATTTCTAAAATTTAGAGTTGATGTTAGTGGAATAACATTAAATAGATTATTAGCATTATTTTTAGCAATATTCTTCCTTTTTAATTCTGGTTTTGTATATGAGATTGTGGATGATGATTTACCTAATTCAATTCCATTATCCATGCACCATGCGAAAGATATTACGAAGATTGAAAAAACGAAAGGGCTCATGTACTTAAAGGTTCAAACCATTTCATCAAGTGAATTAAGCTCAGCAGAATGGTTCATCGATCATTATGACTCAAAACAACGAACTTTTACTGCTTATGGGAGCACTGAGTTGTATGTTTTTGGATTTAGGAATGCAACAATTATTGATCTGAATAAAACAACTTCAAAAGGATACATAGGATATTTCTACTTAAATTCGATTGTGAAAGTTATGGGTTTTAATATCCTACGAAAACGAACATCCGTGTCTGAAACAAAGATCTCTCAAGATTCATTGGATAATTTGAACAAAATTAACAAGATTTATAGCAACACTGGAAATGATATATTTCTAAATACTTAATTATTATCTATAGGGTGTTAGGTTTTTACATTTCAGCGAGCCGTTGTAGTTGCTTGTTATCTGGTTTTAGTTTGGATACTATTATTGCTGCTAAAAGTACACTTAGATATGTGGTTTTTGCTACTGATTTGTATGTATAAGACGGTACTTGTTCATAACCGACTCCGTTCTTGAAGAATTTGATAAAGTCTTCGATTTTGCTTTGTATGGACTTTATAGGGTGTTAGATTTTTACATTTCAGCGAGGCGTTGTAGTTGCTTGTTATCGGGTTTTAGTTTGGATACTATTAAGGCTGCTAAAAGTACACTTAAATAGGTGGTTTTTGCTACTGATTTGTATGATATAGAGGTTGTATTGTAGCCCACTCCATTCTTGAAGAATTTGTTAAAGTTTCAATTTTGCTTCTTATAGACTTAAATTGCCCCATTTATCATATAATTTACTTAATTTACTTATTAATCGTTTTTATAAATATTTTGATGGATTTCCCATGCACATAACTCTAATATTATAATATATTTTGTAATATATCGGCGGAAAACTCTTATCTTATTCGTGAATTTTTCTTATGGTCGAATTAAAGGAACAATTCTAATTAGTCCACTTAATCCAGACCCATAGTTTTTAAAACTGAAAAATAGCCTTTACACGGCAAGGATAAGTCTCATTTTTTTAGTATCCCCTTTTTATATTTTTAGGTTCGCAACGGATTTTCTAGATAAAATTTTTACTGTACATGAACTGCCCCCATTGGTGGAATAGCATGCCTAATGGTTGTACAAGTGTCTTATATCCATGGCTATAGTTAATTCAGCTCCAACACAATTTCTTTTTTTCATAATAGAAAAGCCATAATTTATAGCCATTTCTTCTAAATTCTATCATCATAAGACGATTTTTGTCAAGATTAATTCTGATACGGATATCAGTTGAAATGATTATCTTCCTATTTAACCTCCACATACGCCTCAAATTCTTTACTTAGACATTTAAAAACAAAATTCATAGTACTAATTGGCAGTCATCAAAACGAGAGAAAACCTTCTAATGAGTTTAGAAAAATCTAAAGTTGATTTGCACCTGATGCTTATCTTAACTCTTTACTGTTATTTAATTCATTAACCTACATAATTAACCTACATATTTAATATCGATCTATGTTGATAAAGAACTAATCTGAACATTCAATAAATAATAATAAATTCATTTAAACAAAATCAAATTAAGCGGTAATAAAATGTAATCTGCGGAAAAAACTCATAAAGTATTCTTATCAATAAATCATATGTGGCAGTAATATTGAAAATAAATTGACATTAATTTATTATTAATTAGTATCACACTCGTTCTAAGTACAAACACGGTGAACGTAGCATCAGAAAGCACCAAACTAACTAAAGATACAAACTATTCAAACACAAACCATGAAACAACAAATATAACCTATTCTAATCAAGAAAAGGGAACAACAAATCCCGTGAACTATGCTGCTGCAGGACTTATATATTTAACACCATAAAATCCGAGGCAGCGAACTGGACACAAAAATACACAGAAAACAACAACCCAACACCACAACCATCACGGAACCAAACTAAACGGGAACCCAACCACCACACAAAGATAATAAGTGCTTTATGTTGAAAAATAATCAACATTCCATTGCCAATGTATAATGGGAAAGTCTCAATAGTTTAAAAAATAAATACAATATAAAAAAAATCACATTAACTACCCTGCTTGTTATTAATCTAAAAAAGAGCAATTGTAAAATCTATTAAGTTATTCTTATAGATGATTGTCTAGTGAAATCAGGTGATAATTTGGATGGTAAAAAAAATCTAAAAGAAGATAGTAAAGGACTTTTTCGAAGACTATACAAAAATCCTCTCTTTATATTAATTTTAATCACTTTAGGAATGATTTCATATCTTTTAAGTGTTCAGATAAAAATTGGAGTTCCTTATTGGGATGTTTTTAACTATCTTAACAATGCAGTTTATTACGCAGGTATGAATGGTGGAGGTGTTATTACATATTTTCCTCCTGTAATTCCATTACTAACATCTATTCTGTTTAGAATGGGTTATTTGTCAATCAATGCTATTTTCATAGTGAGTGGATTAATATTCTTAATAGGAATTATTGGATTTTATTTACTATTAAAACAACGTTTTAATTCCATACAAAGTTTAACAGGTAGTTTAATTTTTATTTCATTACCAGTTGTATTATCCTGGGCAGTTAGTGGAGGTATAGACATACCTGGAGTTGTATTTTCTATTTGGGCACTTTATTTTACTATTATTGGTTTAAATAAAGATTCAAAATTTTTATATTTAGTTTTACCAGTCTTTGTCATTGCTTCACTTACCAGGTACACTGCTGGTCTGATGATAATACCGATTATCTTATGTCTGTTGATAAATTTTAAAAATATAAAAAAAATTAAAAACATGAAAAAGGTTCTATTAGGAATAGGAATAGAAATAGGAGCATTATTCTTGATTTTAGTATATTTTATAACTAAAATAGATAGTGCTGCATTTTACAATCTTTTCTTTTTGATCGTAACTTCATCTTCCACTGGAGTGGGTGATGTCGGTTATAATCCTAATCTTTTATACTTTTCACAAAATATTTTGAATTATATTTCAGTTGGCCCTTTCCAGGGCACATATCACCAAATATTAAATCCATCTTATGGTTATCCTTCATTATTATCCTATTTAATTAGTCTGATAACTGTAATTGGCCTTTCTTTTTATGTTTATAGGGGTATTAATTCAAGAATAGGATTCGAAGATAAATCACTAATAAATATTACAAATTTTATAAAAATTATAATATTGTTAGCTTTGTTAAGTTTGTTAATAATCAGTTTCTATTATAAATCCTTAATTTTCAGTGAAATATTTTTATTGACATTATTATACATTTTATATAGGTTTATAAGTAGTGATGTTTCTGAGAAAACTCTAAGAATAATAGATATGGATTTTGTATTTTTGTCGTGGTTCTGTGCTTTTTTCATTTTCCAATCTACTCTGCCATTTAAAGTAGATCGATATTTCATTACAATGGCCCCAGCACTTGTTTATTTCATAATATTGGGTTTGAATCAATTTTTATTGGAATTAAAAACTAAAATAGATAATCCAAACTTTAAATGTGGTATAATTTATATAGTTATAGCTTTAGTTTTTTTGTCTACATCTACAGCAACATATTTTGGACATACCCCTAAAAAAAGTTTTACTGTGGATATTGGCGATGCGAGTAACTGGATAAAAAATTATGATCCTAATTATATGAAAGTAGTTATTGGTTCTGATTATCCTAATGCAGCTACTTGGTTTTTTAAGAAAGAAGTATTTGCAGCTTTTCCAAGATATTTCAACAATTCAGATGAATTTGCTGATTATCTCCAGAAAAACAATGTTAAGTATTATATTGACACTATAAGTAACCCTCATCCGGATCTTAAGGGTTATAAAATAATTAAATCAATTGGTGTGGTTGTTATATACGAGAAAGTTAATGTATGATCCAACTAAATATATAAAAAGAAGATGATATGGAAAAAAATAAATTTTTTACTTCCATTCAATTTGGTTTTATTAAATGATCACAATCTCAATTTCTGTTCTCTTTTTTCAAAAAATAGTTTAACTGATCTTTAATAATGTCATTCAGACTGTGTTTAATTTCTGCACCCAATTTTTGAATCTTTCCTGTATCTCCTAAGAGTATTGGAACTTCAGCAGGCCTGAATCTGTGTGGATTAAATTCAATTGAAATTTTTCCCTGATCAGTGTGGACAAATATGCCCTTATCTTTAAGAGTATACTCTAATTCTCCCTCAAGCATCATCTGATCAACTTTTGTTTTAGCAAATTTAAGACCAAATATCTCATTATCATCATGCTCAACGGGGTCTTTAATAATTTTATCTCCGTTAAAAGTCTCTATTTTGTTTATTTGCCAGTTAGATTCTTTCAAACCTAAAAGTATATAACTTAAAACAGAATTAGTTCTTTGTGAACCCTGATTATATACTTCTCCAGATATTCCCTTCTCAGCGAGCTTCAAATAACCATTTACAATATCATTAATATGAGACCAATCACGGAATGCATTTAAATTTCCTATATTAATCTTATCTACTTCCCCGTACTTCAGTTTCATGATTTGATTTGTTACAACAGAAGTCACAAACATCAAGCCTCGACCCGCTCCTTCATGATTAAAAGCACGAGATACAACAGTTTTCAATCCAAAGGAGTGATAATAATTTCTCATTAGATAATCTCCATAAACTTTGGAAACTGCATAGGGAGACATTGGACGCAGAGGGTTAGTCTCACTAATAGGAACTTCAGGGATTTTTTCAGGTTCTGGAAATATTGTCCCATATTCCTTTTTTGCACTATTATAATGGTCTTTTGATGATATAACGAGACCATATTCTTCACTTGAACCTGCGAAGACAATTTTAGGATCAATATTTTTAATTCGTACGGCATCCAACAAATTTGCAGTTCCTATGCAATTTATCATCTGAGTTTCCAGAGAACTTTCAAAAGATCTGGGAACAAAAGACTGTGCCGCCAAGTGAAATATATATTCGGGTTCCGAAAAATCTAAAGCATTGGCTAAAGATGTTATATCTGTTAAATCACCTTCTGTAACAGTTAAATCGTTAATGATTCCCCTATCAATCAAATTTTTTGCTTTAGTACCATCTGCCCTTTTTCGTACCATGCCACAAACATTAGCTTCCAAATCAAGCAATTTTTTTGCAAGGTAAGAACCAGCAAATCCAGCAACACCTGTGATAAGAACATTTTTTCCTTTCCAATTCATATAATAGCCTCCTTATCTGTAAAAGTATTTATAAATTTGTTTTAAATCTCAATACGCAATAATTGATATATGATTATTTAGGAATATGTTTTCAGAGAGATATTTATTTTCGATTAAAATAATTAATTGTTTCATTAAACCAAACAACAGTTTCTTCAAGGTTCGATTTTAAATCGTGTTTTTTAATTAACCCTGATGATTTGGCTTTGGATATATCTGCAGTAGAATGTTTAATATCACCATTTCTGGGATCTTCATATTTGACATCTAGTTCTTCACCGACTATATCTTCTATTAATTCAATAAGTTGATTAATGCTAATAACTTCACCAGAAGCAATATTGTAAACACCAGTTATATTTGATTCTGCTGCAATAATATTTGCATTAACAACATCTTTCACATATATGAAGTCACGAGTCTGTTTACCGTCCCCAAATATCACAGGTTTTTCATTATGGATATAAGCATCTATAAATTTAGGTATAACCGCAGCATATTGAGAATTTGGATCTTGTCGGGGACCAAATACATTGAAATAACGCAACGATATTGTAGATAAATCAAACAGATCAGTGAAATTCTTACAGTACATTTCACCAGAAGCCTTGCTACTTGCATATGGAGACAATGGATTCAAAAGAATGTCTTCAGATAAAGGAAGATTTTCATTATCTCCATAAACTGCAGATGATGATGCAAAAACAACTTTTTGAACATTAGCATCCCTTGCAGCAACTAAAACTTTTAAAGTGCCCGTTACGTTTACCTTATTACAGAGTAATGGATTATCAACACTGGCTGGGACACTGGCCAGAGCTGCATGGTGAAAAACATAATCACAACCATCCATTGTATTTACCAAGTCGATTTGGTTAATATCACCTAGTACGATACTTATATTATCCTGATCAAATTCTTCGATATTTGCCATCTTTCCTGTAGACTGGTCGTCAACTATAATCACCTGGTTATCATGAGAAAGTTTCTCAACCAAATGTGAACCAATAAAACCTAGCCCTCCTGTAACCAAAACTTTTTTATTTTTCATTATAATCTCCTAATCCACGAATAACCTATATTTCAATTTAAAATCGAAAATTAAGTCATATAAGCACAATTATTGGCTTTAAAAATTTTTTCAAACTATCAAAATTTAATTTATGTTTACCACCAAAAATAGATATCTATAAACTTTATTGGTATCGGGTAACTTATAAAGATTAAATTCAATTTTCTGCTGACCATTTGATTCTGCTGTGAAGTTAAATGGTAATTCTTTTTTTTCGCCATCATTCAATGTAAAGTTTTCTGATTTTAATGTTTGATTGGACTCTTTAATCACCATTAAATAATTAATAGTTGCTTGTTCCTTATTGACAACCCCAACAGTGATATTTCCAATATCTCCTTGATTCAAGTTAGTAGGATAATTTCCGGCCTTGCCTTCAGACCCTAAAATATAAAATTCTGTAAATTTTTCACCTTGAAATGGATTCAGTATGATATATACTACAGCAATAATTCCCACTAATATAATACAAGTTAAAAAGATGGATAAAGTCCTGTCTATGTTCATAATAAACTCCTTTTTATTGTTAACTGAGCTTATAAAAGTTATATATTTTTTGGAGTAAATTAAATGTTTTTTCCAGCCATATAGCATATTTTTTTAAGCAATAAATTTTAATAATCATTTAGGAAATATAAAATTTGATATTACTTATGACTTATGGAAAAGTAAACATTTAAATACATAAAGGAGACCACCTATTTATCATGATTATTCATGCTAATGTTTTCAACTATCTTATTGCCCTGGCTGCCGCATTGCTACCTGCACTGGCTTTGAGGCTACCATTACTGCCTGAGAAACCCATGAGGCATTCGTGGACCATCAGTGCTGTTTTCCCAACTGCAGTGATGGCTATAGGTTTCTATGCCATGGTTTACGAGTTAGGTTACCAGGGATATATCGTTGCACTAATCACCGGGATTATTACTGCTTTATTTGCCAAATTTATTTTAGAAAAAGTAGTTCCCAGACCTGAATCGGAGGAACCTGAATGAATGAAATTCTAGGCATTGCACTGGCTGCCATTATATCCTGGTTGAACTTTGTCATAATTGACACTTGGATGGGTCTTCCAGAATCACCAGGAGTTAAAGGTGCGGATGTTATAGGCAGGTCAGTTCAAAAAAGAGGTGGAGATCTGGCTGGAGGTTTCTTCCAGGGAAATATAGTTTGTTCACCCGATGCTTCCGCTGGAACCTTACTGGCTTCTGTGGGATGTTACTGCATCGGAATACCTGAGGGAGGATTAATAGCTGCTCTTTTAGTGTACTTTGGTAATAGGTTATGTGCTGACCCTGGATATGCAGGTACCACCGGAGCGCTTAGCATTACTGCAATTATCTACTTAACATCATTTATCGGTTTTAAACCTGAATACTATATTGTAGGAATGGTGATAGCCATCCTTACCATACAGGGATTACACCATCCTGCTGCTTCCCGGCTTTTGGGGAAAATAGCAGCGAAAATGGGGAGGCACACCAAATTAACATAGGTGCAATATCATGTTTATCGAAATATTAGGGATTATCGTTGTGATCATGGCACTGCGCACACTCTTAGCCCAGAACCGTGAGGAAAGACTTCTCTATCTTAACGTTATCGGATTCAGCATGTCTGCAATTATTGCTTTATACATACAAACACCCTTCGGAGCAATTATTGCCATTACATTCTTCGTGGCTTCAACTTTAAGCTCCAATGCCATTGCCTACTCTCTGGGAAGGGTGAAAGAAGAGATCATGGTGAAATAAAATGTACCTTGACTTTATAAATTTAACCACAGTTTCAGCAGCACTCACATTAATAGGTACTGCCGGAATCATATCCCTTCCCAAGCCACTGGATAAAGTGATCATGTTTGCCCTTCTCCAGGCGGGTTTTGTGGGAATGATCGTGGCTGCCAAGTATCTGGATGTGGCCATGGCCGCAGCCATCTTCGACCCCATAGCCACCATTATCTTACTTATCGGAATTATTAAGATTAATGAGGTTCGCAAGAAAAATCAAAAATCCCAGGAGGAAGTGAACCTTGCTTGATATTTACATATGGTTCTATACTGGCGTGGCTCTGGTCATACTGGGTGGCCTTGGTACTGCCATAGGCCCTGGAGTTAAAGATCCTATTGTTCGAACCTTAAACACAGAAATTGCTGCAGTAGGCGTTTCCCTTATATTTTTAACTTACAATCACACCATTGCACTGCTCACTTACATTGCAGCAACCACCATTATCACCATGATCCTATTAAGAGCCATAGTTAGACTGGAAGAAGTGGGGGCTGATTTATGAGTAGAATAGGCAGACTATGGAATTCCCTGGCCACTCCCAAAAGGATCCCCCGGTTTTATTCCGTGATCCTGGGTGTTTTACTATTAGTTGGTTTCTTGATGCCTCTGGCACTTAACGATAATCAGCTGTACCCAAGACCTGCACCACAGCTACAAATAAGTGAGCAGGACCCGTTAGCCCCTTATGATCGTGGCGGAGTTCCTCTTAAAGAACCAGGAATTGTCAGATCTCAGTATCCTCAATTTTCAGAGCAGGCAGGCATGGTAACTGGTTATCTTTCCCCAATTGCAATCAGAGTTAGTAACACCACTCTCTATTATGGTACATCTATTTATTCATCCCCGGGTGGATTGATTGACGAGATATTATATTACTCAAGAGGATTTGACACCGTCCTTGAGTCCAGTATCCTCATGATGGCCTTTGTGGTGGCATCATGGGTGGCCTTACATTTCACCATGAGAAGGAGGGAAGATGAATGAGTGCATCAGTACTGGTACCCAGCATTGTTTCTCCAATGGTGGTTTCCCTATATCTTCCTGCAATCTTCACCGGCTTAATTGTGGGACTTATAGGTTTAATGGCCATCGCTTACCAGAAAAATGATTTGAGCGCCCTGATACTCACGGACATTGTGGGTATTGGAATGTTAATTTTGGTTGCTGCGGTTGGAACCGACCTGGCAGAAGCACTCATACTACCCGGATTAGTGGTGGAACTGGCTGAAATTTTAGCCATTTCCGAGATACTCATGAGTAGGGAGATGAGAAAAAAAGGCAAAAATGCTGAATTGATTCCCTTACCCTTATCCATGGATATGGAAGTGATGAACACTGCACCGACATTCTTAGCCATAATATTAATTGCCTATGGAGCATTCCTTACAGGATTTACAGGTGGGGCAGTAGCAGGTGGGGGAATATTATTCTATGTTCTCTCCAAACGGATGCGTGGCGTCCCATCAGACACTTGGGAAGGCATAGCTGGAGTATCAGGTATTGCATGGTGCCTATGGCTAGTGGGATTCCTGATGTTTTTCGCATTCCCACAGTTCTGGCTCCTGGCATTGTTCCTGGCAGCATTTGGTGTTTTCATTAAAGTCGCATATAAAGCAGGTCTCATAGGAGTTATTGGTCGTGAAGAATTCAATAAGAAATAGAAGGAGCAGTAAGGAGTTATAAAAATGGATATCATCATATTGGGCCAACAATTAATGGGATACATACCCTTAGGAGATATCGTCCTGTATCTGGCTCCAGTAAACCTGTTTATGTTTGCCAGTGCTCTCGCCTTCACTACCCTTATAGCCATAAGCAGAACAGAAACCCAGGTTGAAGCTGGCGTAGGCACCCTTAAAGATAAAGAAGTTAAAGTTGATAAGGATGAATTCAAAATCCGACGTTTCCTGGCCATTATCTGTGGACTGGCCACTGCTGGTTCCATGATCACTGGAGACCTATTCAACTTCACCTTATTCGTGTGCCTCATTGGTATTGTTAACATTGGAATAGTTGCCGCTGTGAAGCAGGTGGATGTTCTGGATGCTGCATTCCAGTATGGATTAGTTGCCATGATTGCAGTTTTACCCCTTTTTGGAGGTGCAGCTATGATCCTAGCATCAACTGGAACCCTAAGCTTACTGGAAATCTCACAAATTCCCACCACTGCCTTGATGATCTTCGGTTCACTCCTGTTGTTCATTGGAGTAGCGGGTGAGACTGGAGTGGCTCCGTTTTACGCTACCAAAGCAGAGATGTTTCGAACCCCTGGTTCCCCCTTCCTGCTGATTATTCACTTAAGTTCACTACTGGTAATAGTTCGAGTGATTGAAATACTCCTGATCATAAACAAACCATTCTGAAGATAAATAAATGAAAAAATGATTTGGAAAAAAATGATTTAAAAAAAAACCGGAATTGTCACCAAAACTCTTGAAATTTATCAAATTAAAAGTAATTTAAAATGAATCTGGTGAAAATAATGGATAAACTAAAAATATCAAGTTATTTACTGTTAATAATCTCTCTGGCAGGAATAATCTATGCTCTCCTGTTCAACCCACCTAACTGGGTGGTTTATGCAATTTCCATTATATTCATACCTACATTAATACTATCCTTTGGACTGATTGTCATGGCCCGAGGACCTGAAGAGGAAGAAGATGATAAAACCCGGGAACCATTTATTGGATATTAAGCATTAAAAAACCATATCAAAAACACTTAAAACTTTAACCGTGAATAACCGCAAAAAAAAGGACTTAATAATCGGTGATCATATTGAATCTAATGGCAAACATTCTGTTGAACGTTCTCATTGCATTTCTGGTGGGAAGCGTCCTTTTTGGACTGCAGAGGAAGATAATGGCCAGAATACAAATGAGACCTGGGCCACCCATCATCCAGCACCTCCTGCACACACTCAAATTCTTCATCAAAGAATCTTCATTCCCCAAAACAGCAGCAATGCCCTTTTATATAGCTATAACTGCCATGTTATGTGTTATATGGGTTTCCGCAGTTATTGTGGGTCCAGTGACACAAGGGTCCCTTTTACTTATATTTGCCATATATGCCATCCATAAAATTGTGGAGCACAATGCAGGATCCTCCTCAGGATCCCCTTATGGTAAACTTAGCTGTGTGAGAGCGGTTTTCTCAGCAGCAGCCGAAGTACCACTATTTGCAGTGCTAATAATCATTTACTTCAAAGTGGGAACCATGAACATAGCTCAAATAGTGAGTTACCAATCTGCAAATGGACCCTTAATATACAGCATACCTTTAGCAGCAGCCATGTTCTTCGTTTTAATATTATCCAAAGCTCCATACTCTCCATTCGCCATAACCAAAGGAAAAGATATCATTTCTGGATATGAAACAGAACACTTCGGACTTTTAAGAGGTTATCTTATGATATCAGAATCAATAGCATGGTACATGCTTTTATGGGTGTTTTTAACAGTTTTCATTGGAGGATTAACCCCACTTTGGTACTTGGTAGGTATGGTTGTTCTATCAACAATAGTGGCTTTTATCAATGCCACCACCCCTATCTTAAACCCCAATCATTCCATTATGATGCAGGTGAGCTTTGCCATAATTGGAATAGTTGGTTCCTTAATACTTTTACCCTACTTATAAGGAGAAATAAAATGGAAATGCAAGAAAAAGACACACTGTTCCTCATGACCCTGGCAGCCTTCGGAGCATTTCTAGCCAGCAGTCTGGCAGTTGTATTGCAGTGGAATGTAGTTTTACCCCTTACTGTTGCAGTTTTTATCCTGATGATTCTGACCTTCTTACTTTATAAGAAGGGCGCCATCCATTTCTCTGAAAATGCTGAGAAGTGGGTAATGATCATCACCCTCATCTGCTTCATAGCTGCTTTCATATACCTTTACCATCCAGTTTAATGGTGATTTAATGAATGAAACAATTTATCTCATCTACATACTTTCATTTGTACTGGGATCCTTGCTTGGACTGGTACTAAGTTATCGGAAATACAAAGCTCCCTATGCCTTAGGAAAGCTAGATATTTTTGCCATGGTCTTGGCAGTAATAGGATGGGGTTTAGCACTTAACAGTGTTTTAATCACTTTCATACCCCAATATATCACCATAAGCATTGGTGTGTTCCTCCTGGCAATGGTATTAGGGATGAGGCCAGGTTATGGTAGGAATGAAACATTTATTGGTATAATAATAGCTGGAATCATCTGGATATTGAGGACGGTGATCCTTTGAGCAAAGAGGATATAGGAAAGACTGGGGACATATCCCTTTTAGATGAGGATGATGTGATGCGCATCATGAAGATGCGAATCATTGAAAGTTTTCGCTGGAAATTGGACATAGTAGAACCTATTTCTAAAGAACTGGGAATTACAGAGGAACAATTGGAAGAAATATTAATTAAAAGGTTGGATATGGCCAGTTTAGAGGCCCTGCATCCTCGCTATGAATCATCAAAGCATTACTGTATTAAAGAAAAATTGCATGCAGACCTGAGGTTATGCTGGCTTTGTGATGTAATGAATATACTTTCTGAGGAAGAAGCTGAAAGAATCAAAAATAAAATCGCTGCAGAAATATTAAAAGAAGACAAGTCTTATGAGGAAGCCCTGGAAGAGGGTAGGAAAGATTTGTTGGAATATCTAATGAGATAAATAGATAATGATTAGATAATTAATGAGTAGATAATGAGATAAATAGAGGTAAACTCAATGTTAGATGGCCTTAAAGATGTTGTAAGGAAAAGTTCGATTCACGTGTGCCTTATTAACACCGGAGGATGTAATGGATGTGACATTGAGGTGGTGGCACTCCTATCACCCCGATATGATTTGGAACAGTACGGTATCTATGTACACAATAATCCCCGGGAAGCTGATGTAATTCTTGTAACTGGAGCCATGTCTGAACAATGGAAGAAAAATTTGCAAAGAATCTATGCCAAAGCACCGGAACCTAAAATAGTGGTAGCCATAGGAAACTGCCCTCTGACAGGGGATGTTTTTAACCAGGAAGGATGCAGTGTTTATGCACCAGTGTCTGACTTCATACCGGTAGATGCAGAAATACCTGGCTGCCCACCCCGGCCTTCAGAAATTTTAGCCGCTATTTTAGCAGTGGGTCCTGATGCCATTGCAGCCAAAGGGAGGCAGAAACCATGATACTACCAATTGGACCAATACACCCCGCACTCAAAGAACCAGTGCGCCTTAAACTGAAAACACGGGGTGAGAAGGTTATAAGTGCCGAGATTGACTACGGATATGTTCACAGAGGTATAGAAAGAGTTATGCGGGGTAAAACCTGGCAAAAAGCCATATTTCTCTCGGAAAGAGTTTGTGGTATCTGTTCCTACATCCACACCCAGACCTTTGCAGAAACCTTTGAAAAAATAGCTGGGGAAAGAGTTCCCCTCCGGGCGCAATATCTAAGGTCTCTCACCAATGAACTGGACCGGATACAGAGCCACTTCATTGCCAACTCCACCTACTTCAAAGCTCTTGAGCATGAGACGTTATTCATGTACATGTTGCACCTGAGGGAGCCCATTATGGATGCCATTGAACTACTCACCGGTAACCGGGTGAACATGGGCTGGAATGTGGTAGGAGGGGTTAGAATGGATGCTAAAGAGAAGCATCTTAACAGCATCTACCAGATCATCACTGATTTAGAAGCTGAATATGATAAATACGTGGAAATGTTCCATGAAGGTCCACTTTTAAGTCTCAGATCTAAGGATGTGGGTAAGATGAGCAAGGAAGATGCCATTAAGGGTCGTGCTGTGGGTCCCATTGGCAGAGCTTCGGGTTTGAAGCATGATGTTCGAGAAGATCATCATACTTATAAGGATGAATTTGACTGGAAAGTTATCTGGAGGAAAGAAGGAGATAACTACGCCCGTACCATGAACCGTTTCGATGAAATCACCGAATCCATTAAGATCATCAAACAGATCATTGAAAACATTCCCCCGGGAGATGTGCGTAAAAAAATCGACATCCCTGCTGGATATGCAGATTGGAGAAATGAAGCACCCCGTGGAGAAGTCAGTTACTTTATTGAAACTAACGGGAACCTTATACAGAATATCTCCATTAGAACACCCAGTATCATGAACATTGATGTCTGTGGTAAGTACATGTTACAGGATGTGGCTACAGTGGCTGATGCCGTAGCCACCTATGCCAGTGTGGATCCCTGTGTTGCCTGCACCGAACGCGTGGTTATACTCAACGAAGAAGGGGAAAAAAGAGAATTTGATGGTCTTCATAAGGTTAAATATCTAAAATAATCAATAATACCATCCAATAAACCTTAATAGAAACTGAGAATAATTAAAACGAATAAAAAAAAAGAATGTAAAGATTGAGAATTACGATTAACAAATCATCAAAAAAATACTAAAAACAAAGTTGATGCATCATGTCATCAGTAATCTGGTACCTTTACGAGTTCGCCCGGAAATCGTGGGCTGAAAATTTTGCAGTAGCCAAAACCAACCCTGAAATCGTTGAAACACCTGAACGTTTCCGTGACTTCCCCCAAGTATTCCCTGAATACTGCATATCCTGTGGAGCGTGTACCGCTGCTTGCCCTGCTCCTAACGCCATATCCCTGGTTAGAAGTGAGGATACTGCAGAAGAAGAAGGAAAAACATATCCTGTGATTAATAATCGAGGTTGTATCCGCTGTGGTTTCTGCGCAGAAGTATGTCCCACTGACCCCAAAACAATTACCTGCGGTGAAAACCACCTCATCAGGGAAGAATTCACTATTTTACCAGCGGACCGTATGTTTGTAATCGATGATTATCTCTGCATCCGCTGCAAGAAATGTTTGAAAGCCTGCCCGGTTCACGGGGCTATCTACGAAGAAGATAACAAGATTATCATTGATCAGTCTGTTTGTATCAGTTGTGGGGAATGTTTAAAGAACTGTCCGGTGAAAGGGGCTGTAAAGGGTATATTCATAGCTCATGTCCAGGAACAAAAAGATATCATCAATTTGGTCGTGAACACGCTTGAAGAATCTATAGAAGAAAAAAGAGATGATATAACTCATTTGACTGAAAAGGAAGTTTACAAATTTGACCTTGAAATCACTGAATTGGTTGAACGTGCCCGATCCATTATAGCAGATGATGAACTGATACTGGATATCTTCCAGAAAATCACTGACCGGCTGAAACTTCGCATTGTCACCTGGGACGAGGATAAATGCAAAAAATGCCAGTTATGTGTCAAGGAATGTCCATCTGGGGCCATAAGCTACAATCAGGAAGAAAAAATCGTTGGAAGAAATCCTAAAAAGTGCCTCCGCTGCAGTACCTGTTACCAGACATGTCCTTTTGGAGTGGCTGGTTATTTTGTAGCCCGATTCCTGTTAGATCCCCCTTCCCTGGAGGATGGTGTTATACATATCACAGTTAAAGCCTCTCAGTTACCCATAGGAGCTGATTAAAATTACCACTGCACAAGAAAATGGTGAAAAATCCGATAAAGTGAAAAAAATCTACAAACCATTACGGGATGTGGAAGTGGATTACGAAGTGGACCATGATAAATGTGCCTCATGCATTGAAAGGCCCTGTTTAGATGCCTGTCCTGTAAATGCTGTTAGGGAGGTTCCCCCAGATAATCATATTGAAATCGATGATAAATGCTTCGGATGCATCCTCTGCAGGGATGCCTGCCCTTATGATGCCATAACTATGGAAACCACACTTTCCGAACCACGCAGAGAGAACATTCCTAATATCAACACCAAACTATGTCGTCAGTGTGGAGCATGTGTTGATGCCTGCCGTACCGGGGCCATTCACCTTACATCTTCTGGTACTGAGGAAGCTCATAGTGAAATAGACGAGGATAAATGTGTGCGTTGTGGTTACTGTTCCCGAGTTTGTCCCACTGAAGCCATTAAGTATGGTGAAATTTTACCACGCTCAGTGGTGGGTGGTAAAGCCATAGTGGTGAATGAAAAGAAATGTATAGGTTGTATGACCTGCACCAGGGTCTGTCCATCCCGGGGAGCAATTAATATCAGCAAGCTCAGTAAGCTTCCCTATATCAATCCTTCCTACTGTGCCCGGTGTGAGGAGTGTATGAACGTCTGCCCCTCCACTGCCATTAAGTATTCATCCCGTAAACGGGCCTATGAAGGTTACAGCAAGATCAAAACCATGGATATAGTTTTTGATCTTCTGGAGAAAGAAAGTAAAAAATTAGCCATTGAAACAGTTAAAATTGATTCTATCTTAAATAAGATCACCCGTGAAGTCAGCTACAGTCATAAAGAGGATGAATTCACCCAGGATGTCACTGAACTTGTGACTGATGAAATCAAGGCACTGCTGGAAGGTGAACTTGACATTGAAGATTTGAGTGAAATTATCCAGGCCACAGCCCCTCACCGTGTGATTAATGTTTCAGAAGAAGCATGTATTGGTTGTGGTGCCTGTATCAAGGAATGTCCTGTTGACTGTATTGAACTGGAGTTGCCCTCCCCAGTACACATTAAAGATGCATGCGTATATTGTGGTAAATGCGTTGAAACATGTCCCTTCCAAGCTATCAGTCTTAAAAAGGAATCCTTCCAAGTGGAAGATGGGCGTATCCTATTTAAACGGCGTAATATTCTAGGACCATCAACAGGTGTAGTTTCTGTTGACGCAGCATCCTGTCAGCGCTGTGGTGTTTGTATAAATAAGTGTCCTGTGGATGCAATGAGCATGGTAGATGATCAGGTAGTGGTAGATGAGGATACCTGTATTTTGTGTGGTGAATGCCAGCGCATATGCCCCACCAGAGCTGTCGAGCTACATGAAACAGTACCCTAACATCTTAATTTATCATTAATTTTTTAACAAAAAACTCTATATCCATGCCCCCACACCAACCCACACTATTTACCTAACACTCATTTAAATATTTAATAATTGATAGATAATAATAATTGATAAAAAGTTTATTATGATATTGTACTTAAAAATATTTTACTAAATAACTGTACTTATAACTGTAATTATTAATAAACAAAATTTCAAGCTTCCGAGGAGGATGTCTGTTGAAGAGTAAATTTTTTGTTTCTGACTGTGAAGGACCCATATCAGTAAATGATAATGCCTTTGAACTGGCTGCTCATTTCATTGATGATGGTGAAAGATTCTTCCAGATAGTCAGTCGATATGATGACATCCTGGTAGATGAAGTTAAAAGACCAGGTTACAATGCAGGAGATACTTTGAAATTAATTTTGCCCTTTTTAAAGGCGTATGGTGCTACTAATCAGAATATGGAGGAGTTTTCCTCGGGTAATGTTTTGCTGATTCCTGGTGCTAGGGAGACCCTTAAGCACTTGAATGATATGATGCCTTCATTTATTGTTAGCACCAGCTACGAACCATACATCCGGGCTCTTTGTGATTTGATTGAATTTCCATTTGATCAATGTTACTGCACCCAAATCGATATGGAAAGCCATTCCCTGAATGAAGAGGATGCCCGGAGGCTTAAAGAATTAAAGTCATCTGTTATTTTTAACCCATCATTTGATAACCTGGAACGGATTTTCTGGGAAGAAATACCTAAGATGGAAATTGGTTCCCTGTTTAATGAGGTCCATCCAGTTGGTGGAGAAGCAAAAAAAGAGGCAGTTCTAGATATCATACATAAAAACAATTTCCAATCACATAATCTGATGTATGTAGGGGACAGCATTACTGATGTGGAACCCCTACGTTTTGCAAGGAAAAATAATGGAGTTGCAGTATCTTTTAATGGGAATGAATACGCACTTAAAGAGGCATCTATTGCTATTATTTCTGATAATACACTTATAACTTCTATAATTGCAGACCTGTTTTATCGATACAACAGTAAAGTTGTTTTGGAATTTGCCACATCATTTGGAGAAAATCCTGAAAAAGCTTTGAAGGAATATGATGTTAACCCAGAATTAAGCATTAAACTTGAAGAAACCTACACCCGGATGGGGCTTATTACTTCAGAAAACCTTAAAGAATTGAAAAAAGACAGCAGCAAGTTCCGAAAACAAGTTAGGGGAGAGGCAATCGGAGGTTTGGGTTAAATGAAAGGGAAAAAAACACGTCTGGATAAAATAGAAGATACCTATGCCGAAGCCTTCAAGGGAATATGTTGCAGAGTTATAGTTACAGCAGATGATGAGGAAACTCTGCATAGAGCAGCCTATGATGCCACTTCCACCCCGGGAACAGTTATTGGTAGAGTGGAAGGTGGAATCGAAGGATGGTTACCCGAAGAAAAGACCCCTGATGGTAGAAAAGGAGCTATATTACATTTTTGGTATGATAAAGAGGATATTGAAAAGTTTGAAGTTGAATTATCTTATCGCATCCGCCAAGATATCCTGGTAAAACCATTCACATCCTTATTTGATGCATCCATTAATCCTGCAGGTTACATTGACACCATGAAACATGTGGGTCATTGTGGAGATGGATATGAATGGGAAGAAGATCTATATGGGCGTCATATGATTATTGTACCCATTGCTACACCCGATTTTCTGATTGAACGCAAACTAGGATACATGAAGGGTGTAATGGGTGCTAATTTCTGGTACTACTGCAGTAGTAAAGAAGCTGTGCTAAAGGGAGGTAGAGAAGCACTACAAGCCATTGAGTCCGTTAAAGGAGTTGTTACTCCCTTCGATATTTGTTCAGCAGCTTCTAAACCTGAAACCAACTACCCCTGGATAGGGCCCACCACTAACCATCCTTACTGTCCCACCCTGCAGAAGGTCCTTGGTAAAGAATCAAAGGTACCCCGCGGTGTGGAGTACATCCCAGAGATAGTTTTAAATGGATTGGACATGGTAAGCCTTAAAAAAGCTATGAAGAGGGGTATAGAAATTTTACTGGATTATGATGATGTGCTGGGTATTTCCGCCGGGAATTACGGTGGAAAGTTAGGAGATTATAAAATTCAACTTAAAGAGATGTTCCCATGACCCTGGATGTGATTGGATTTGGTGCGCTTAACTTGGACCGACTTTACCAGGTGAACCAGATCGCCTGCAAGGATGAAGAAGGTCACATCGAAGATTTACACGAATGTTGCGGTGGTTCAGCTGCCAATACCATAGTTGGACTGGCCAGATTAGGATTAGACACAGGATTTATCGGGAAGCTTGCCCAAGACTCTGAAGGATTGAAACTTTTGGATAACCTTAAGAGTGAAGGAGTGGACACTCAGGGGATTATCCTAAGCACTTCTGGGAGAAGTGGAACAGTACAGGGTTATGTTGATGGTGAAGGACAGCGAGCATTATACGTTGACCCCGGGGTGAATGACGAAATCACCATAGACGGGATAAATGAAGAATACGCATTCAATACACGCCTTCTACACCTTACATCTTTTGTTGGCAAATCAATCAAAGCTCAGGAAGCATTACTCGAAATAATCCCGGATCAGGTTATTGTCAGTTTGGACCCAGGGATGATCTACGCATCTTATGGCTTGGAGTTACTGGAAAACATTCTTCAACGCACCAATATTCTGTTAATTAATCAGGGTGAGTTTGATCTTCTTCTGCCTCCTGCAGAAGGACATGATGTTAATATTAACACCCTCTTAAATTATGGGATTGAGGTAATAGTTATTAAACAGGGAGATAAGGGGTGTTTAGTAACAGATGGTGCTAGAACCCACATCTTAGAAGCATTGAAAGTAGATTGTCGGGACACCACAGGTGCAGGAGATGCATTCAACTCAGGATTCATCTATGGATTTATTAATGGTAAAAGTATTAAAGAATCTGCAGTTATTGGAAATTTCGTTGCTGCATGTTGTGTTCAGGAAATAGGAGCCACTACCGGCCTTCCATCAAAATCTGATCTTGACGATATATCTTGGTGATGATTTAACCATAATCTTAATCAGGTCTTGGCATTAAGCACTAATAAGCAGCAATATTAATAAATATAACCGATTTGAACTAAATTACTTGCTAATAAAAGATGTTTTAAATAAAATAAAAAAATAAAAAAAGAATAAAAAAAATAACATAAAACAATTAGATTTTTTTTATATAGGGCTCTAAAGGTAAATGGTGTTAAAATGGATGTTACATTCAAGAAGATGAAAGAAGTACTGGAGGGGGAAGTGGCTCTCAAATCCAGGGACTTGGAAGATAGTCATGAAGGATTTAAAGGAGAAATTGAAGATTGTTCCCTTGAGGATAAATTTATAACCATATCTCCTGAGTGTGTCCGCTGCAATCTGTGTGTGGAAGAATGTCCGGTTAATGCTATTGAAAATGCTAGATTCTCCAAGCCTGCCAGAATACTTGATAACTGTGTTAAATGTGAAATATGCACCCAAACATGTCCAGTTAGCTGCATTCATGTCATTGACAGCACATCCCATGTGACATCTGATGAAGTTAGATATCATCTTAAAAGTCAAAAAGTTCCACATCGTAAACTGCGCATGGAAGAGATTCACGTTGATCCAGATAAATGTGACTCATGTGCTACTTGCGTGAGATTCTGCCCCACAGGTGCCATTAAGGTTCCTGAAGGTAGTATTGCATGTATTGATGAAGAAGCCTGTGTAGGATGTGGTGCCTGCGTTAACGTCTGCCCGGAGGGTTCAATAGAACTTTTAAGAGAGTTAGGGCCTGTTATTAAGACCAAAAAGCTCCTGGTAGATCAGGATACTTGTGTGCAATGCCAAGTCTGTGAAGAAAACTGCCCAGTGGATGCCATTAAAGTAGAAGAAGATAGGGTGGTTTTAGATGAAGATAAATGCATTTTATGCGAAGTTTGTTCTAGTAAGTGCCCAGTAGGAGCTCTTAAACTGGAGATGATGTAATGTTAGTTAAGGAAATTATGGACAAGAACTTTATAGTGGTATCACCTGAAGAAACCCTAAAAGATGTTTCCATATTGATGGAAGAAAAACGCAAATTCACCACACCTGTAGTTGATGGGCAGAATAGACTTATTGGATGGATAACTTCATTAGATGTCACTAGGGGTTTCAGGGAAGGTCGAAAGAAGGTTGAAGATGTGATGCAGGTTAAAGATAATATTGTACATGTGCATCAGAATGACCCGGCACGTTTAGCAGTACTCGAAGCATCACAACACCGGGTGGTCAGTATTCCAGTTTTGGATGATGATGATGTGGTGGTAGGTGTGGTGCGCACTTTTGATATCGTGAAAACTCTTTCCAGCCTATATGAAATTAAAGTTTCCAAGATCTTCGAGGCCATGGAAGATGAACTTAAAGGAGTGAGCTGGGATGAACTCATGGAAGCTTCGGCCATTGTAACTCGAAGAAGAACTGGTAAACGAGTAACAGGAAAAGACTACGAGAAACGTATAAAGGATTCCACATTTGGTGAGGCAATATGGGCTACTGGAGGATTGGAAAAGTTTTTCGTAGGATTAATTGCCATTGGTGAACTGGTTATTGCCAGAAAGGTGGCTAAAGCAAGGAAATAAATAAGCAAGGGAATTATTTTCCCTTTTATCTTTTTCTTTCCATTTTTTACTTATTTTGGAGCCTGTATATGGAATACAAATTAATAATAGTTCGTTACGGGGAAATTGGAATAAAAAGCACTAAAGTTAGGGGCAGGTTCGAGCGTAAACTCATTGAGAATATAAAAAGTGTTATTGATGGTTATGTGGAATTGAAACAAGGTAGAATACTCATCCATCCTTATGAATTGGAAACTGCCCTTGAATATCTCAATAAAATTCCAGGCATAGTTTCATACAGTCCTGCAGCCGTAACCCAGACTAATCATGATTCAATTAAAGAATTGATAGAAATTTACATTAATAAACTGGTTGAAGATGGTATTTTCTCGGGGGATGATTCCTTTGCCATCCGTTGCAGGAGAGTGGGTGATCATGATTTCACCAGCCAAGAAATGGCTGCATACTGTGGCTCAGTTGTCTACGGTTTAACTCAATCTAAAGTTGACCTTTCTCATCCTGATTTTGAATTATTCGTGGAAGTAAGAGGGGATGAAACCTTCATATTCCACCAGAAAATGCCGGGACTGGGAGGTTTGCCTGTAGGAACTCAGGGAAGAGTTATAGCTTTGATTTCAAGTGGCATTGATTCGCCGGTGGCCAGTTTTCTAATGATGAAAAGAGGTTGCAGTGTGACTCTCCTCAATTTCAACACCTATCCCTATTCCTCAGAATCTAGTGAGAAAATCCTGAGAATTCATGAAAAACTGAAAGAATATTCTGCTGGGGCGAAATTAGATCTTTACCAGATTGACTATGGTGAATTTCTTCACAAGTGCATTGAGATTGCCCCGGAAAGGATGACTTGTGTACTGTGTAAAAGTGGGATGTACAAAATCGCAGAAAAAATTGCCAAAAATCGAAAAATCTTAGCCATTGTTGATGGAAGTAGCATCGGACAAGTAGCATCTCAAACTCTTCCAAACATCTTAGCAACTCGATATTCTACCCAGATGCCCATATTAAGTCCTTTAATTGGACTGGACAAAGTTGAAATTGAGAACTTGGCCAAGAAGATAGGAACTTACGATATTTCCATACTCCCAGAAGAGGGATGTTCTGCAGTACCCCGCCACCCTGAGACCAATGCAGAATTAACCAGAGTCTTAGAGGTCTTGGATAAAATTGATGCTGAGGATGAATTAAATAAGGCTGTTTCAACCCAAAAAAAACTTAAATAAAAGCTTTACCATTCGTTGCCACTGATATTCTCTAGTGATATTCCATTAATAAAAATCAATCCACTCCATACGTGTCACCAAATAAAAAAAAAGATATTATGAAAATCCTGGAAAAATTTTCCATTGTTCCCCATGATATTCATCTTTATGAGGTCGCTTTCCTACATGAGTCCTATTCCCATGAAAACAACCTCGATGAATGTTATGAAAGATTAGAATTTCTGGGAGATGCAGTTCTAGATTTGGTAGTTTCTGAATACTTATATAGCATGAACTCAAATTCAACTGAGGGTGAGTTAACCCGAATACGGTCTAATTATGTTTGTAAAAAGGCACTATACACTTATTCCATAGAATTAGGATTGGATAAGTATATAAAATTAGGTGCTGGTGCTGAATTAACCAGAAGAGAACTCGATTCTGTAGTCAGTGATGTTTTTGAATCTTTTGTTGGTGCTTTATATCTGGACCAAGGCTTGGACAAAGTGAAAGAATTCCTCGATGAAACTGTTCTCCCCCACATAGAAAACCAGGACATCTTTTTTCATGATTATAAATCTGAATTGAAAATGTTATGCGACCAGGAGGGTCGTACCATAATTTATGATTTAATCAAAGAGGAAGGAGAACCACATAATAAAAAATTCACCATGGCTGTGTTTATTAATGGGAAAAATTGCGGAACCGGCTGCGGGGGAAGTAAAAAAGAAGCAGAACAGAATGCTGCTCGTGTAGCTTTAAATATTCTTTGATTTATGGTTAGTGTTCTATAATTGGCAATTCTGGGAGATTTAAAAACATCAAGTAAAAAAAAACAAAAAAGACAGTTAAAGAATATTTTAAGAGCCAAATAAGTTTTAATAAGGAAAAAATTGAAAATTATCTATATTTAAGATTTTTTAAAAAATCTATAATTATATCTATAATTATAAATTAATATTAAAATTACATATTTTTTTATTATTTATGGATGATTATTTGAGTTTATTTTAAGAAAAATATAAAGAACTATTACCAACTCGTGAAATGAAAATTTTATGGATATGTATCTGGATTATCCTTTGGTGAGAAATATATGAAAATAGTAATAGCTGGTGGTGGTGCTGGTGGACTTTCTACAGCATCAAACATTAGAAAATGCAATAAAAATGCGGAAATTACCGTGATTACTAAAGAAAAACATATTGCCTATTCCCCCTGTGCTATACCTTACGTTTTAGGTGGAGAAATCAAAAATTTTAAGAATATCATCATGCACGAAAAAGATGATTATCTGGAGAAAAATATCAAAATAATAACTCAAGCAGAAGTATATGATGTGATAAGTAGTGAAAATAAAGTAAAATACCGTTTGAAAACAGGAAATGATTCTAATGTAAAAGAATTATCCTATGATTACCTTGTAATAGCAACTGGAGCAACTTCATACATACCTCCAATTGAAGGAACAAATTTGGAAGGTGTTTTCAAAATCAGGACTATTGAAGACGGTTTTAAAATCAAAGAGTGGTCTGGAAATAGTAAACATGCGGTGGTTGTAGGGGCCAGTCTAATCGGTTTAGAAACATCTTACGCCCTCAAACAGATGGGTTTAAAAGTAACCCTGACTGAAATGTTACCTCAAATTATTCCAAGATCATTAGATCCAGATATGGCGGGAATAGTTCACAAATACATTGAAAAACAAGGAATTGATGTCATTCTGAATCGCCCAGCAGAGAAAATTTTGGGTGAGAAACAGGTTGAAGGAGTGGTTTTTAAAGATAGAACAGTTAAGGCAGATATGGTTATTCTGGCTACGGGGGTCAGACCTCAGACTAAATTAGCTGAAATAGCAGGCTGCAAACTTGGAAACATGGCAATAAGAGTCAATGAGAAGATGCAAACATCCGTTTCAAATATATATGCTGTTGGGGATTGTGTAGAAGTAGTAGATGCAATAACTGGAGAATACACTCAATCCATGTTAGGGACAGCTGCTGTAAGTCAGGGAAAAATAGCTGCCAAAAATATTACTGGAATTGGCGGAGAATTCAAACCCGTGCTGAATTCCATGGTTTCTAAAGTTGGGGAACTTGAATTTGGTGCTGTAGGTATAACTAAGTTATTAGCCCCTCAAAAAGGGATAGATGTAATATCTGGGAAAATTAAAGCCCTCAGTAAGGCCCGTTATTATCCGGATGCTAAAAGAATTGACGTGAAGATCATATGCAACATTAAAGGACAGATTATCGGTTGTCAAATAATTGGGGAAGAAAGAGTCGCGGAAAGAATTGATACCATGACTTTAGCAATATCAAACGGTGTAACATGCTCTGAACTGGCTACCGCAGAGTTTTCTTATGCCCCTCCAGTTTCAATGGTAACTGATCCTATTATTCTGGCAGCAGAACATGTATGTGACAACTTGAAAGATTTTCAAAATAATAAAATTACGAACAGAAATCTATGAATAATTTATACAAAAAATAATAGTATCAATAAAATAGTATCTAATAAAAACATTTATTTCATGTATAAATTTAATCAATTCTATTTCAATTAATTTAGTGAGTGTCAGAATGTTAAGAGATCTTATTATTGATAAAGAACTTTTTCAGGAGCTTAGAAGGAAATCCTTAGAATCTGATGCTGGGGAAAACTCTCCTGAAGAAGTTGAACTCCTGGAAAAGGCCGTGTTCAATCGATTGAAAAAGAAGAGATCAGTGAAAAGGTACAAAAAATTAGGAGTTACTAAAGGGGACCTTAAGGAGATAATTGAACTTGCAGCCATCATTGGATTAGATGTAATAGGCGGCCCATCAAATTACGAACTTGCCATTGAACATGAAGAATGGTGCACTGTTTGTGGAAGATGCTGCAGAGAATCAGAATCCGTATTCATTCACAAAGATGAATTGAATCTTCTTCTCACTTTCAACCCTGAACTGGAAAAGGATATTATACCCAACAGATTATATCCTGAACATTTTGAACTCAAACATATTCAACCCTGTAAATTCATTGACCCTGAAACCAACTTGTGCTCAATATACAATTCAAGACCACAGGTATGTCGAAATCACCCACTGGTATTGATTGAATCCGAGGGTAGGGCAAAAAATATCATTTACCTGCGTAGTACTTGTAATTATTCTGTGGAACTGGTCCTGGCAAAATCAATAATATTATTTGACGAATCCATTCGCAGGCTCAAATGTGAATAATAAGAGATATTAATAGTAATGTATCAAAGGCATTGTTGTATTAATATAACAAAAGTATTTCAAATAATAATGATTTGGAAAGGAATACATTTTAAATGAATTCAACAATAATAAATTCAACTAGGATATAATCTATATAAAGGTTGATAAAATGACCATGAGCAAAGAGATGATGGATGCAATTGAGAAAGATTTAGTATTTCTGGCAACAGCCAGCAGCGAAGGAATTCCCAATGTGGTTCCCATAGGTTTTGCAAGGCCCATTGACAATGGAAGCATATTAATTGCTGACAACTACATGAACAAAACCCGGAAAAATATTGAAGAAAACCCTCATGTGGCCATAGTCACCAAAGACGCTAAAACGAATCCTTACCAGTTTAAGGGTACTGCTGAAATATTTGAATCTGGTGAAATATTCGATGAAGTGGTGGAATGGGCACTGAATGTTATGACCAAACTCAATCCCAAAGCAGCCATTGTAGTAAAAGTAACTGAGATCTACTCTGTTCAACCCGGACCTGAAGCTGGTAAAAAGGTTGATTAGGTTGATTAAATAAGGAGAGGATACATTTTCTTTCTTCCTCTTATCTTTGTTATGCATTAGAATGAATTATAAAGATTGAATTATTATTTATATGAAAAATTAGAAAAGTTCACAAGAACCAATGAATTGCAACCAATGAATTTCCTGTTAGTTTAGTACAACAGCGACAGAATTAATGTTACCTCTAGGAATATTATCTCTAGATCTCGGCTCTGTCAAAAACTTGGGGGATTTCAAAAAATCATGAAATGACCAATACAATTTCTTATCCCCGTTCAAACATACTATTTTCTGAAATAAAAACCTAAAAACTTTTATAATAAGTGGAGCATAGTATTTTGTATGGTAAAAACAAAAAAACTTGCTCCAATTGATAGTTTGTTTGATCAGGGTTATAAACTTTCCTATTTTTGTGAAGATTTGTCCAAATTTGTTGAAAACCAATTAAAATCAAATAAAACAAACCATAAAGTATTCAAAACATTAAAAACATGGTATAAAAAAGATAAACTCCATATTGAGATGTTAAATCCAACCTGTCCTGATTGTTTCAGCAAATTCGTGAACAAAAACGGGTTTAAAGAAAGAATACTTATATTTTACTATAAAGGCGTTGTTAAAACAGAAATTCAAGCTTATAAATGCAACAAATGTGGTAAAAAATTTACTACTGATATCTCTGAAATTGTTGAGGATAATAGTAATTTCACACACGAATTTAAGGACAAATGTATTGAATTAGTCGGTTTATTCATTGGATCAGTGCGTAATATCGCTTATTTAGTTCAAAAAGAAACAGGAGTCCGTGTTTCACCACAAACTATTGAAAACTGGATACTCGAATACGAAAACAATAAAGAAGACTCTGAAAGCTGTTATTCTGGATATTACATTTTTGATGTTGAGTGGATTAAAATTAACGGTATTTGGAACTACAGATTCACTTTATTCGACAGTAAACAGAATATTATAGTTGCTGATGAAATATACTCTAAAGAGAATTCTAAGAACATAAAAGAGTTTCTAGAGCAAAATACAATGAATAATAAAACAATTGCCATAACTACGGATCTAGATGCAAAATATAAACCTATTATTGAAGAATTAGGGTTTAAACATCAATGGTGCTATTTTCACGCACTAAAAGTTTTTAAAAAAATCATAACGGAGTATATTAAAGAAAATGAACTCACAGATGATGAAATTGATAAAATACGAAAAGAAAAACTAGAATTGTTCAGTTTATTTGACTTTAAATCATTTGAAAGTGCTAGAAATGGATTTAAAAAGATATTAAACAAAATTAAAGATTATTCGAAGGTTATTCAATCAATTATCTATGATTATTTTATGCCGTACTTTAAGACCTTGTTTGCTTTCTTGGAAGATGGAAATATTGAGCGAACTACAAGTATTTTGGAAAATGTATTTCAAAAAACCTTTCCTAAAAGTGTTAAGCGTTTAATGAAGATTAAAAAGGGAGTAATGTCACGTATAAACATTAGAATTGATATTTGGAACCAAAGAAAAGTTTTTGATGGTTATCCCCCAAGTTTTTGACAGTCCCTAGATCTCTATCAAAATATTTACATATGAAAATTGTTCAACATACATACAACTTAATAGTATTTTAACTCATAATTTAGGGTATTAAGTCCAGGAAGTTTAAAAAAAAAACACAAGATGATAATATGCCGAGATGACCGAGAGGCTAGGTACGTGGCTGCAGACCACGCTACTCGGGTTCAAATCCCGATCTCGGCTTCTATTAACCCTATTAAATATAATCAACTTTTATCCACTTAAATGATCCACTTACCTTTATCAAGTCTATTAACTGATCTAAATCTAAATATACTGATATTCTATTTACTTAAATCATACTAATCAATCTTTAAAATCATGTGATTAAATGATAAAAGTTTATAATACATTATCTCGCCAAAAAGAACCCCTAAAACCCCTCAAGGGAAACCGGGTGAAACTTTTCGTCTGCGGACCAACAGTCTATGATAATTCCCATATAGGACACGCCCGAACCTATATCTCTTTTGATGTTATAGTCCGTTACCTTAAATATCGCGGTTTTAGTGTATTCTACCTTCAGAACATCACTGATATTGATGATAAAATAATTAAAAGGGCTGCTGAAACTAAAAAGGACCCTTTGCTTCTTGCCAGGGAATTTGAAGCAGAATATCTTAGGGATATGAAGGCCCTGGGAGTGGATAATGTCAATCTATTTGCCAGGGCAACAGAACATCTGCCTGAGATTATAGCACAAATTGAAGCCCTCCTGGATAAGGGATTCGCCTATGAAAGTGAAAATGGGGTTTACTTTGATGTATCTAAATTTGCGGATTTTGGTAAGTTATCCCATCGCAAAATAGAAGATCTGAAAGTGCACCGTATAACCCCTGACCGTGCTAAAAAAAATCCAGAAGACTTTGCACTGTGGAAGAAAAAGGATGAAGAACCCTCCTGGGATTCACCCTGGGGTGCAGGACGCCCTGGATGGCATATTGAAGACACAGCTATCACTGAGGAGTATTTCGGACCTCAATATGACATACACGGTGGTGGATTGGACCTGATATTTCCCCACCACGAGGCAGAAATTGCCCAAATGGAATCTGCATCCGGCCAAAAACCCATGGTGCGCTACTGGATGCACACCGGTTTTCTGAATGTCAAAGGAGAAAAGATGTCCAAATCCCTGGGAAACTTCATCACTATCAAAGAACTCCTGGAAGAATACCCTCCTGAGGTTTTCCGCTTCTTTGTTCTGTCCACTCATTACCGCAGCCCAATAGACTTCAGCCATGAAATATTAGAACAATCCCAGAACAGTCTAAAAAGATTATATAAATTCTATTACAACATAAACGAACTCCTAGATGAGGATCATCCTGAAAATGGAGAAAATGATAAAATTCAAGGTAATTTATTGAAGCAAACTCGGATTAATTTTCTGGAAGCCATGGATAATGATTTCAACACCCCCTATGCACTTTCAATTCTCTTTAACTTCATACGAGACACCAACAGGACCCTGAATAATGATTTAATTTCCAAAAGATCACTCCAAAATATAAAATTTTTCTTAACAGAAATAGGTGAAATATTTGGTTTCAATTTCGCATCCGACTGTGCCGTACAAGATGAAGGAATTTCAGGAGAACTGATTAACATCATAACTGATGTAAGGCAAAAACTTCGAGAGAGGAAGGATTGGGAACTTTCAGATGAAATTCGGAGCAAGTTAAGTGATCTGGATATAAATTTAGAAGATAAATAAAGAATAAGGATAAAGAATAAGGACTTGAATATTAAAATATAACTTAAAAAAATTTGGTGTTTCTTTTAATGAACAATTGATTTGACTTCAAATAAGATCTCCTTGTAAAATAGGGGGTGGTATGTAATTCCCACGCAAAATCAGGACCTGCTAAAGAACTAATGATAAATAACCAATAAGTGTAGGTCTTAAACAATAAATATGGATCTTTAACAAAAGATGATATAATTATATGGTCATATATGGTCATATCCAAACTGCAGTTTCCAGCACATAATTGAAAAGAGAGGAAAAGGCTTGAAATTTAATGAGAAAACCCCAAATAATTCATCAAAAATTAAGCACAATGCCTTGCTAACCTTAACCCTTCCGGAGAGATAAATACCCTATAACTGTGAAATATGGGCAAAAAATAAATACTCATAAAATAATATTAATTAAAATTACATCAGGAAATAAGATAAATTCACTCTGGATTTTCATGCCTGCATTGATGCCTAATGAGATTACTAAATCTTACCAATAATCTATTACTTGTTCAAGCTTGACTTATTAAAGTTTTTTAAATGATCTAGAAAGGTTCAGTTTAAGCAATTTAATTTACTCTTATAACTTAATAACTCTTATATATTCTGAATAAATTATTTTTCAGGTAGAACATGTGCGGGATAGCGGCTATTATCGGGGAAAATGCTCATCTTAAATTGTATGACATGCTCCACACCCTTCAACATAGAGGACCTGATGGTACAGGTGCCTGGGTAGATGGGAACCTTGTCTATGGAGACCTGTCTGAAATAGATATACCTCCAGGTTTTAGAGCAATAGGGCACAACTTACTGTCAATTGTGGGTGATCAAGAAAAACAACCACTGATAAGTGGTAATATAATCTTAACTTGTAATGGTGAGATATACAACTATCATGAACTCAGATTTGAACTTGAAAAGGATTTTGATTACGATTTTATAACAAAAAGCGACTCGGAAGTAATTTCAGCTCTTATTAATATATATTATGATGGTAAATTATCAGATTGCATTCCTCCAGTATTAGAACGTCTTGATGGAGATTATGCCTTTGTTGCCTATGATGGTAAAGACCTGGTGGCTGTCAGGGATCCGGTAGGTGTAAAACCCATTTACTATGGTTCAAATGATCATTATTTGGGATTAGCATCTGAAAGGAAAGCCCTGCAGAAAGTGGGGATAAATGACACACATAGTTTACCACCAAACTATATGCTGCATAATCAGGAGTTAGTATCTTTACCTGAAAGGTTTTCCTGGAAAGATGGACTTTCTAACAGTCAATTATTTCATCAATCACACCAAAAATCCCAGGATGAAATTAAAAAGTCTACGGATACCTATGGTAAATATCCTGGTAAAAATTATTTAAAAAAGATTTTAAGAAATATGCTCATTAAATCTGTTGAAAAAAGAGTGAGGGGATTGGAAAATATTGGGATACTTTTCTCTGGAGGGGTTGATAGCACCATTCTTGCTGTGTTGTGTGCTGATCTGGGAGTCCATGCTGAGCTTTATGCTGTGGGAAGTGAAGGTTCTTCTGACCTTAAATTTGCAGAAAAAATAGCTGAACACATGCACTTGCCCATCCACATCACTAAGGTTGATGAAAAGATGGTGAGAGAATACACTCCCCTTGTATTAAATGCCATAGAAGAGTGGAACTTGATGAAATTAGGGGTGGGGATGACTGCATATCTGGCAGCAGCCATGGCAAATGAGGATGGTTTTCGGGTGATGCTCTCGGGCCAGGGTGCAGATGAACTCTTCGCTGGTTACCACCGCTATCTTAATTTTTACCATGAAAAAGGAGAAGAAGCCCAGGAAGACCTTAAGGGTGATGTTGAAAATCTTTACCATGTTAATCTGGAGCGTGATGATAAAGTAACCATGGCCCGAAGTGTAGAACTAAGGGTTCCCTATCTGGATTTGGATATTATAAATTTAGCCATGCTGATACCTATGAAATACAAGATCTGTGGCCAGGGTGATGCTCTTCGCAAACGCATTTTACGAGAAGTAGCCCTTGATCTTGGGGTGCCCAATGAAGTTGTTAAAAGACCAAAAAAGGCTGCTCAATATGGTTCCGGCATTGATAAAATACTTAGAAAAAAGATCATCAAGGATCATCATTACATGGACCAGCTGAAAAAATCCTTTAAATTTATAGACATTTAAATTTATAAAAATTAAACTAAAGATGGTTTATAACTCTCGTTGAATATAATATAATTTTAAATAGCATTTTTCAATAGCGATTAAATAACGATGAAAAAATAGTTGGGAAAAAAATTAATCAAAAAATTTAATTGTATCTATTTGCATCTGGGAGTGAACTAAGTTGAAGATCGAAAAAGAGGCAGAGAAAATATTACAAAGTTTTTCTGAGGCATTGAAAGACATACCTGATTTGGAAGAAACCCATTACATGGTGGACAACGTTAACCTCTCACGTGAAGACTGTGCTAAGCAAAAGGATTCTGAGAAAATCATGAGAAACACCCGTGTGGATGAGGATGGGAATCTTATTGTAGAGAAAGGAAAGTGGGTAAAATGAGATTAAATTTAGTACTGGATTTGCCAGACGTTCCAGGACAATTAATGGAAGCATTAGAACCCATGGGAAGATTAGGAGCCAACATAGTTGCGGTTATCCACCAGAGAGATTTTAAAACAGAACGTGGAACTGTTCCAGTTCAGATAACCATTGAGGGTGATAAGGAAACCCTGGATAAGGTAATGGATGCATTGGAATCTAAGGATATCCAGATACTGGAAGTAGACAATGTCCTGCGTAAGGAACAGATCAGCACCATCCTGGTGGGAGATATTATAGAAGAAGATATGCAGAACACCATGGCCTATTTAAACCAGTTAGAAGGAGTCAGAGTGGCTGATCTCGACCTTAAAATGTCTGATAACCCTAAAAACTCAGCCACTAAAATGGTTATGGAAGCAGATTTTGGACTCAAAAATGAAGTCCTTAAAAAGGTTAAAGAATTAGGTGCCAAGAAAGGTTTCCTGGTTATTAATGAAATCTAAGCCATTTTTTGGTCTTTTGGTAAAAGGTGAAATTAATGAAAATTATTATTTTAGGTTTCGGAGCAGTGGGTCGTGGTGTTGCCCGTGTAATATCCATGAAAAAAGAATACTTGAAGAGCAGATATGACCTTGATCTTGAAATTGTAGCAGTAACTGATAGTTCAGGGGCATCCATAAACCCAGAAGGCTTGGATGAAGAATTACTTCTCCAAATCAAGGAGGAAAAAGGTGAAATTTCCCTTTATCCCCATTATGGTGCTCCTGGTATGGAAAGTCTGCAGGTTCTGGATGAGGTAGATTATGATTGTCTGGTGGAAGTTACACCCACTGATATTGATGATGGTGAACCCGGCCACAGCCATATTATAAAAGCCATGCAAGATGGTAAAGATGTGGTAACATCCAATAAAGGTCCGCTAGCATTATCCTTCCAGGAACTGGCAGAATGCGCCCATTCCAATGGTGTGGAATTCAAATTTGAAGCGTCTGTGGGGGGTGCCATGCCCATAATAAACTTCGCCCATGAAACCCTGGCAGGATGCAACATTGAATCAATATATGGAATATTAAATGGAACAACCAATTATATCCTTTCACGGATGGCTAATGAGGGTTCATCTTATGAACAAACCCTTAAAGAAGCTCAGGAAATGGGAATCGCTGAAACCAACCCTTATCAGGATGTAGAGGGTATTGATGCTGCCTGTAAAATCGTTATACTGGCTAACTCTATACTTAACCTACCAGTTACTCTTAAAGATGTTGAAGTGGAAGGTATATCCAGGATAACATCTGAATCAATTGCACTGGCTAAAAAGGAAGGTTTGCTCATTAAGCTCATTGGTGAAGCTTCTCCTGATTCTCTGGAAGTATCACCACGCCTGGTTCGCCAGGGATCTCCACTGGATGTGGAGGGAACATTAAACGTTGCCACTGTGAAAACTGACCTGGCAGATGATGTAACTGTGGTTGGTAAAGGTGCTGGTTCCGTGGAAACAGCTTCTGCTATTTTAAGCGATATAATAAGTATCTGGAAAACTCGAAGATGAAATGTTTAATAAAAGAAAATTGGTAATAAAAGATATAATAAAAGTTTAAAAAGATTATTTACCCATAAAATTAAATTTATTTAAATTAGTCCCAGATATGAATTTACTTATGGATTTAGGCTTTTTATTAACATATTCATTGCATACCAGATCTGATTATCTGGGTTTAGACTTCAAACAGAACTGTTATCAAATTTACTGGTTTGGGAGATATTAATGAAGTACGTAGTGGTTATTGGGGATGGAATGACCGATGAACCCCTTAAAGAATTAGATGGTGAAACACCCCTAGAACGAGCTTACACTCCTAATATGGATTTTATAGCAAAAAATGGTTCATGTGGCCTTTTGAAAACAGTTCCACAGGGGATGGAACCTGGTTCCGATGTGGCCAACCTTTCCATAATGGGTTATGATCCTAAAAAATACTACACTGGTCGAGGCCCATTGGAAGCTGCCAGTATAGGTGCTCAACTTTCAGATAAGGATGTTGCATTTCGCTGTAACTTTATAACTGCAGAAGAGGGAAATCTAGCTGATTTTAATGCAGGACACATCAGCACTGCCGAGGCATCCCAACTAATAGAATCCTTAAACCAAGCATTTTACTCTTATGGGAAATTTTATCTGGGAACCAGTTACCGACATTTATTCGTCTTTAAAGATAAAGACGCTGCTTCCCTTAAATCAACACCACCCCATGATGTGGTGGGAGAACCATTAAACCATCATCTCCTTAAACCATCAAAACACCCATTGTCAGTTAAGCTAAATGAATTAATGTACAAATCTTCAGAGGTCCTGGCTGAACACCCTGTTAATCAGAAAAGATTAGATGAAAGTAAAAAGCCCGCTAACATGATCTGGTTATGGGGGCAGGGTAGGAAACCAGATATGACCCCTTTTGAAGATATTTACGGTCTTAAAGGTGCAACCATAACTGGTGTGGATCTTATTAAAGGAATTGGAACTTATCTGGGACTTACCAACATCCGTGTTCCTGGTGCCACAGGCTACTTTGACACTGATTACTGTGGAAAAACCAAATACGCCCTGGAAGCCCTGAAAACCCATGATCTGATTTTCATACACGTGGAGGCTCCTGATGAAGCAGGACACGCTGGAGACGTTAAAGAGAAAATTCTGGCCATTGAACGCATCGACCGCCGAATACTTGGAAAACTTTTAGAAGAACTCCCCTCACTAGGTGATTATGCCATAGCAGTACTACCTGACCATCCCACACCCATTAATGTTAGGACCCATACCTCAGATCCCATCCCTTATGCAGTGTATTCTCCCCATTGTGAAGCTGATGAAACTGAAGGTTACAGTGAAGTAGCAGTTCTAAAAAGTTTTAAAAACAGTTCTAAAAAGTTAAGGGAAGGATACAAGTTTTTGAAATACTTCCTTGATTATCCAAACCACAGAAAGGCGTTATAATATTCAGAATTAAATGAGCAAGACATTAACTTAAGGCAGGATAAAAGTTATTCATAAGACCATGGAAAACCTAAATCAATTAAAAAGGAAAACATAAAACAGATGAAATATTAAATTAATAAATTTTAGATCTCTTTGTTAATAAAGGTGGGATTTAATATAAGTTATTCCAGATTCAGGTATTATTTTGCAGTTGCTGCTGGGAATATTGCCTCTTTCATACTGCGGAAAATTTTAAAAAGCAGTGCCAGTGCTATGCCTGGGAAGGTAGCCATGACCATCCATCCTCATATTTTGAAAATAATCAATGAACGCTGCCATAAAAAGATCCTCATAACTGGTACCAATGGTAAAACCACCACCAATAACCTGCTTAATTTCATCTTCAGAAGAGAATTTAGGTCTGTTCTTTCCAATTTAAGGGGGGCTAACATGCCCCAGGGACTGGTAAGTGCCTTTCTACACCACCGTAAAAAGGAATACGATTGGGGTATCTTCGAAGTAGATGAAGGATCATTTGAGAGAGTCACTGAATATGTCAAACCAGACTATGTTCTGGTTACCAATTTCTTCCGGGACCAGCTGGACCGTTACGGTGAAATAGAAAAAGCATTCCAGGACATTCTAGAGGCTCTTGAACCATTGGAAACAACTTTAATTCTCAATGCTGATGATCCTCTGGTTTCTAACTTCCGAAAACTGAATAAAAAAAATATTTATTATGGAGTTAACCGAAACCAGTACAGCACCAGTCAGCAGGGAATTGTAGAGTCCAGATTTTGCCCTGCATGTAGCAGCTACCTTGAATACAGTTATTACAATTACGGGCAACTGGGAGGATATAAATGCCCGGATTGTGGTTTTGAAAACCCTCCCTATGACTACAACATTGCTGAAATAAATTATAAGGACCACCAGTATCATTTCCAGTTTAAAAAGAGGGGAGATAACACCTCTCAGGAAATTAGTTTCGACTATGAAGGAATATACAACGCTTATAACTGCTGTGCTGCATTATCAACTTCTCTGGAAATAGGAATACCCCTGGATAAAGTGGCACAGTCCATTGAAGAATTTGAATATCACTTGGGTCGGATGGAAAATTTCCAATTCCCAGATAAAATAGTTAAAATTGCCTTGGTAAAAAATCCTATTGGACTCAGTGAAACTATAAGCAGCATATCTCTGGATGATCGACCGAAATCCATGTTATTCGTGCTTAACGATAACCCAGCTGATGGTAGGGATGTGTCCTGGATCTGGGATGCTGAAGTTGAAAAAACATTAAATATTAAACATATTAAGCAAATCTTCTGTTCCGGCAGACGGGCAGAAGATATGGCTCTGAGACTTAAATATGCCGGAATCCCAGTAGATATGATTGAAGTAGATGACAATATGGATCAGGCCATTGGAAAAGTTTTGAAAGAGGAAGTTGAAATTGTCTACATCTTACCCACCTATACCGCTGTGTTTCAGGCTCGTGAACTGGTACTGGCACGTCTTGAGGGTACTGGTAAGAAAATGTCACATTTTCGTGAATATTTGAAGAACCTGAAATTTCCCGGGCGATAAACAATAAAAAAGAATAAAAGAACCAAATACATCCTTATTATTCTAAAGAATCAGGAAAAACTTTTATTCAAATAAATTAAACTAATAAAAAAGTATTAGATTAAAAAAAAAATTACCTTAAACCAATAGTATTAAAAACTCATAAAAAATTGAAAAAAAATGTGCAGGGACAAATATGGAACTGAAAATTTATCATATGTATCCTGATCTTTTAAACCTCTATGGAGATCTGGGTAATGTCACCTGTCTCCGTCAAAGATGCCTTTGGCGAGGTATAAAAGTTAAAGTTGTGGGATTCAGCATGAACCAGGAAGCACCCCTAAGGGATGGTGACCTTTTCTTCATTGGAGGAGGTTCTGATCGGGGTCAGAATATTGTTTATTCGCACCTTTTAAAATACCGGAAGGAAATGGAATATCTGATTGAAGATGGTGCTCCTGTTCTGGCTATCTGTGGAGGTTATCAGCTTCTGGGTGAGAAATATATTGATGCAGATGGAAACGATGTTCCTGGTCTGGGAATATTCGATTACCATACGAAAAGTGAGGAAGGAAGACTTATTGGTAATATAATCATCAAAAACAGCCTAGGAATTGCACCTGAGACTATCCTTGGTTTTGAAAATCATGGTGGCCGCACCTACCATGACCATGAACCCCTTGGTACGGTGATAGTTGGCCATGGGAACAATGGCAAAGACCAGCAAGAAGGTATGGTCTATCAAAATTGTATAGGCACCTATCTACACGGCCCTCTACTTCCAAAAAACCCTCACCTGGCTGATCACCTTATCCTGAAAGCTCTGGAGAGAAAATATGGAGTGAAAAAGTTATCCTCCCTTTCTGATCAGGAAGAATATTCAGCCCACAATAAAGTATTGCAACTTTATTTACCCTGAACTTATCTGAATCATCTTTTTTTATCTAAATACTCTTTAATATCTTAAATACTTCTTTATAGAGACTATATTGTTAAGAAAAATAAGAAATTGAATTTGGAGTTACCAATTCTCACTGGGTTTTAAAAAAACAGGTTTTATTTAGATAACTTTTTTTAATAAGATAAACCAATAGATAGATGTTCCTATTATGCAGATCCTATTCGGAAGTCCATCTAAAAACAATAATTAATTCAAATCTGGTAGTACTCCCCATACTTGATTTAAATCCTATAAATCCTATAATTAAAGGATGAAAGATCGGAGCCCAAATTTTTAAATTAATAACAAATTAATAGAAATTCAAAAAAAATTCCAAAATGGATAATTTTCATCGCTAAGAAAAATAAATTAATAAGATACAATTTTAGAATCTTTTAAAAGGAGATGGTTCATCTGTCTAAATATATAGTGGTAACTGGTGGTGTGGTAAGTTCAATTGGAAAAGGCATAACCGCAGCTTCGATTGGTAGAATTTTAAGGTCATATGGTGTGGATGTCACAGCTATTAAAATTGATCCCTATCTTAACTGGGACTCTGGAACCCTCAACCCCTACCAGCATGGAGAAGTCTTCGTTACCGAAGATGGTATGGAAACAGACCTTGATTTAGGCCACTATGAACGTTTTCTAGATGTTAACCTCTCCGGAGAATCCAACATAACCACAGGTAAAGTTTACTCTTCGGTCATTGAACATGAACGTAAGGGAGATTATCTGGGTTCCTGTGTGCAGATCATTCCCCATATAACCAATAAAATAAAGGACATGGTAAGAAAAATTGCCAATGAGAGCCAGGCCGATGTGGTGCTGGTTGAAGTGGGAGGTACAGTGGGGGATATTGAAAGTCAACCCTTCTTAGAGGCTTTAAGGCAACTGAGGAATGAGGAAGGTCATGATAATGTGATGTTCGTACATGTGACCTATGTTCCCTATCTTCGGGCAGCAGGTGAGTTTAAAACTAAACCCACCCAGCACAGTACCAAGGAACTCCGCAGCACAGGTATTATTCCAGATATGATTATATGCCGTTCGGAGTTACCTATTGATCAACCTCTAAAAAATAAGATTGCTCACTTTTGCGACGTGGAAAGGGAGGCAGTGATTAACACCCCTGATGTGGGGTCTATCTATGAAGTTCCACTGATTATAAATGAGGAAAATGTGGGAGAGTACATCATTAACCGTATTAAAATAGATGCTAAGCAGCAGGACTTGACAGAATGGGAACATGTAGTTGAATCCATGAAACAGGATGCCTACCATGTAAGTGTGGGGATTATTGGTAAGTACGTGGAACTGGAAGATGCCTATATGAGTATCAGGGAATCTTTAAAACACGCCGCAGCCCATCTGGGGATAAAAGTGGACATAGAATGGATACAGGCAGAAGAAACCATTGATGAAGATAAAGTGAGTCATCTGGACTCTCTTTTAATACCTGGAGGTTTTGGGGAGAGGGGAATTTCAGGAAAACTTGATGCTGTGCGTTACTCCCTGGAGAACAAGGTGCCTCTATTTGGAATCTGCCTGGGAATGCAGTGCATGGTTATAGAATTCGCCCGTCTTGAAGGTTTTAAAGGAGCTCACAGTACAGAATTTGACCCAAACACACCCTACCCAGTTATAGATCTTATGGAAGAACAGAAAAAGATTAAAAATATGGGCGGTACCATGAGATTGGGTTCATACCCCTGCAAAATTAAAGAAAAAACCATGGCAAGTGAAGCTTATGGAGAAGAGGAAGTGAGCGAACGTCACCGTCACCGATACGAACTAAACAATGAATACCGTGATGCTCTTATGGAAAAAGGACTGATTATCTCCGGCACTTCCCCTGATGATTTTCTAGTGGAAATGGTAGAGTTAAAAGACCATCCCTGGTTTTTGGGTTGCCAGTTCCACCCTGAATTTAAATCACGACCCAATAAAGCCCATCCCATCTTTGTATCATTTCTAGAGGCAGCTCTTAGGAATCATAAGCAAAAGCAAGGGAATTAACTTAGGAATCAGGCTTGAAATATTGTTAGAGGAATTTTGATGATTATTTACATCCCCTTCATCACCACGATAATTGCTGTTATGGCCTGTTTATATGCTAGTTACACGGATCTTACCAGGGGGATTATTCCCAATAAACTCACTTTTCCCCTCATTGGCCTGGGTTTGATCCTTAATGGAATTTATGCTTTCATGATAGGGGATATATGGTTTATAGTGATTTGTGCAGTGGTTACGGGAGTTATTTTTGCACTTGGTTATCTTTTCTGGAAGATGGGGGCATGGGCTGGGGGTGATGTAAAGCTTTTCACTGCACTGGCCGCGCTTCTTCCATTTTACCCTGCATTAATATCCTATCAAATATTAGGAGTGTCATTTCCCCTGGAAGGAGGTTATCCTTTCCCCTTAACACTGATAATTAACAGTATTCTATCTATTCTCCCTTTCCTGCTTATTTACGTGTTTTATATTGTAATTAAAACCAAACCCCATCTTATGGGTGAACTGATAGAACCAGTAAAAGATTATCAAAAAAACATAATTCTAACTTTGGTGATTACTTCTGCTGTGACCATAACGTTTTTCATAACTCAGGAATCACATTTCCAGTCCATAATGCAGCAGACACAGATTCAGATAATCATAATTTCTTTAATATTAATCTACATACTTTCCATGCTAATTTCTAAACTACCAAATCAGGTTAAGGCCGTTTTTGTTTCACTGTTTACTGTAGCTGCTCTTTTTTATAACTTCCAGGTTACCATAAGCAGTATCATTATTTTATTCATCACCATAATGCTAATTGAAGTTGTGAGAAAATTGTTAACCTCAGTGAGTAAACAAGCCCTTCAGGATGACTATTCCCTGGAAAAACTCCAGGAGGGTATGATCCCTGCATATAATATTTACCAACGAGATGGTGAAATCTATGTGGATGATAAGAGTTTAACTGGGAAAATTATGGAGGCATTTCATAAAAGAGACCTTGGAGTGCTTACCACACCTCCAGGGAAACTTTTGGTGGGTAATCTGGCTGCAGGGTTGACTGGTGATGATATTGAACTTTTAAAAAAATTGAATAATGAGAATAAAATACCATCAGAGTTTAGAATTAAAAAGGGAGTGCCTTTTGCCCCATCTATCCTTATTGGGCTTTTAATATCCATTTTTATTGGAGATCTGGCATACATCTTACAGACAGTGCTGGTTGCCATCCTCTACTAAATTTGGGATAACAGACCTATAATACAACTGAAATCCCTCATAACATTCAAATAACAATAAATCCTATAATTAGGGTTGGTGATAGCCAAGTAGTGCTAATATTTATATGAATCTTTTAATATACCTTATATATAATAACAGTTTAGATATAGTGAAAGTGATTAATATGGAAAACAAAGGACAGGCATCTGCAGAATATTTACTTCTACTAGTGGTTATTTTAATTATTCTGGCTGCGGTTACTATGCCCCTTGTTGGTAATTCAATAAGCAACACCATGGCAGTTTCCACAACATCTGACGCAACGAATGCTATTAAAACAATATCTGATGCTGTTAACCTTGTTTATGCAAATGGACCTGGAGCTAAAAGAACTGTGAATGTTTATATTCCCCAGAGAACCACTGTATCAAACAATGCCACTGCCTATCCAGATGTAACACTTAGTGGTAATTTCATTGGAATGAACTTAACAAATATTGCAGGCGGCCCGTACAATTCTCCCCATATCATGAATATCGCTACTACAGATGGTAGATCTGATATTTTTGTGTATGCTAATACGAATTATCCCGTGAATGTAATTAATGGCGCTAATCTTGCCAGTGGTTGGTATAAAGTCACGGTTTATTGGCCTGTAGGAAATAGAACCATAGCTGTTAATTTTTCAGCAACATAATTCAATAATTTTATTTAATACACAATAGATCAGCCATTATAGAGGTTAAATATGAGCTTTTTTACTAAATTAGGTGATTTAATCATAAGAATTTTCGCTTTAATTGGTAATTTAATATTTAGCATACCTAAAATTCCTTATAAACTTAGGAATGTAGATACATATCATTTCAAAAAAAAAATATACTCCGGGAAGAAAAATGTTTCCAAGGTGAAAGATAATCTGGGAATTGATGAAAGAGTATCCAATATAACCAAGAAAAAAAAAATACCCTCTTCCAAAGAACATTCGCATGAAAATATTCACACACCACCAAAAAGTTCTCAAGATTCGGATGTCATTCTTATTTCTGCCAATTTTACTTCAAAAGAAAAAGAAGATACAATTTTCCGTCTGCAACTATTATCCGCAGGATTCCTTATTTTTTCAGTCATATATCTTTTTAACTTTCTATCCCTTGTTCTCTACGGAATCATTGGTATCCTATTAGCAAGCTATATCATTTATCTTTTATATACTCGGGTAAAACTAATGTATGGTTCAGAATTTCCTGCTTACAGGGATTTCTTCCTAATGTATCTGGCAGTAGGCATCATCCTGGTTGTAGTGGGAACTAACTCTAACTTGTTAATGGCTTTTTCATTAAGTTACTTCCCATCCCTCACCATCTTGATATTTGCAGTTATCGCTGTTGCAGGGGTTTATCTTATTTTCAGGATTCGTTATTACCGTGACTTCACATATGGAATCGTTATTGAAACTGGGGAAAAGATGGCTTACGTCAAGGTAGAGTTCGATATACGTTCCAATGTTAAACCAGATATCTACATTGTAGAAAACAGTGCAGGTGCAGTTGCTGGAGACCGAGTAAAATTAAAAACAGAACAAAAAGTTTTCAGTAACAGTGGTAATAAACCTATTAGAATACTGGAAACAGTGCATAAAATCTAACATCCGCTATTTTTAGATTTTAATTAGATTATTAAACTTAATAAATGTTTAACCAAATTAATGATCATCTTATCGATCCCATAAAAATAATCCATGGAAAAAAATTCATAAAGGAAGTTTAAAATGAATGAAATTTCACCAAACCATCCCCGTTATTATTCCCTTGTTCTACGGGAGAAAATAGCAAAAGCATATAAACAAGGAATTCTCGCTGACACCGCTCTCATCGCCCATGGCAGAGGTGAGGCATTTGATTATATCCTGGGTGAGGAAACCACTCCACCTGCAATCAAAGCCATTAAAACAGCTTGTGCTTCTCTTTTACTAGCAAATTATCCCGTGATATCAGTTAACGGGAATACTGCAGTTCTTGCAGCTGAATATTTAGTGGATTTATCACGTTTGGTTTCTGCTAAGATTGAAATTAATCTGTTCTACCGGACCCCCTCAAGGGTTGTGAAAATGGAAGAATTTTTAGAGGATGCTGGTGCAACAGATATCCTCGGTAAAGAAGGAGATGAGCATGTTCCGATCCCTGGATTGGAAGGTCCCAGATCTCGAGCTCACCCTGATGGTATTCACAGAGCAGATGTAGTTCTGGTACCACTTGAGGATGGGGATCGGGCTCAAGCATTGAAAGAATCCGGGAAAAAGGTCATAACTATTGATTTAAATCCTTTATCAAGAACATCCAAAACTGCTTCCATTACTATTGTGGATAATGTGGTTCGAGCAATACCATTAATGAACGAGGAGCTGAAAAAACTCAAAAGTTGTTCACGAGAGGAGTTGAATGATATTGTGAGTGAATTCAATAATCAAAAGAATATCTCAGAATCACTCCATTTAATATCCCATCATTTTAGAGAAGTGTAATCATGAAGGTAATAGGAGTAACAGGAATGCCAGGTTCTGGGAAGAGCGTGGTATCCAGAGTAGCAGAAAGCCTTGGAATGAATGTAGTCCGGATGGGTGATGTTATTCGTAATGAAGCCAAAATAAGAAATCAAGCTCCCGGACTAGTAGCCGTTGAATTACGCAAAGAATTTGGTGAATATGTGGTTGCTGATCGATGTGTGGAGTTTATAAAGAATGCCTCAAATAACTATTCAACGCAAGAAGACAAATCTAAAAAAAATAAACCCCAATCCTTCCTTATTGAAGGTATTCGCAGCCCATATGAGGTTGAAATATTCAAAAGAAATTTTCCTGACTTTAAGGTAATAGCTGTACATTCTAAACCTGAAACACGCTTTTTAAGGCTTAAAAAAAGAATGAGATCCGATGATTCAGCCGAAATTAAGGAATCTGTAAAAAGAGACCAGCGCGAACTAAAATTCGGGATAGGGGATGTAATCGCCAATGCAGATTTTATGGTGGTTAACGAAAGCAGTATAAATAAATTTAAAGATATAATACGGAGCATTATAAAAAATGAACTGTAAAATGGAAGCAAAAGCAACTGTGAATCCCACAGAAGATATGGACAAAATCATTGAAGCACTTTCCAATATTTTTGACTATGATGACCTGATAATAGGAGAAGATGTTGTTATAGTAACTGGGACAACTTCCAGTTTATTTCCTTTAAAGGAATCCCTTGAAAAACAACGAATAAGAGATACGGCTTTAAAAATAATGCTAAGAGGATTAGATAAAGAGAATAAAAAAGTCAGATTAAAATTAAATAAACAGGCAGCCTTTGCCAGTAAAATTAACCTGGTTGATGAGAACTTATCTTCCCTAGGAGAGATAGAACTAATCATTGAAACTAATACACCAGAAAAATTGATTAATTGGTTATGTGACCATTAACATTTAAAAAAGTCACTGAAAATAATTATATCACTCTTTGAATAATGTTGTACATATCTAAACGAAGTAAAAATGATAGTTTTAATTTTATACAGATTTTTGGCAAGAAATTCTTTGCTTTAATCTTTATCTTTATATTTAATCTTCTGAAATTTTATCTTCTAAAATTGCATCTTCAATAAGTAGATATCCACTATCTTTATTCCAAACCTTTGTGGATTTCAAAATACCAAGTTTCTTTTTTAATATAGGGCCATTGATGACCAGGGTTTCTGCTTCGCCCCCTTCGAATGCCAGGTGCAATCCATGCTTTTTATGGAGTTTTTTTAGCTCGTCTAATAAATCTTCATCTATTACTTTACCCAGCCAGGATTCATCAAGACCCTCTGCAGCCACACTAGTTATCACCACTTCAAATCCCAGTTTTAAAACTTCTCTCATGTAATCTTCAGGATCCTGGTGCCACAGTGGTGCATGAGACTCTAATCCAATCTCCTGACAGATCTTATCAATACGGGATTTTTGATACTTAGAAGCGATTGCCCCGGTAAATATGGCATCCACTCCTATTATTTTAAGTTCAAAAAGGGCATTTTTCAGATCTTCCAACTCGTCTTCTTTTTCACCAGGTGTCTCTTGTTCTATAATAGGTATTTCCATTGCCTCAGACAGTAACTGGGTAAGGTGGATGTTGGGAACATGGAACATGTAGGAGTTGGGGTTTGCTGAGTGCATAGAAAGCAGATATTCCACTTGCCATCCATCTTCCATAGCCTTATAAGCAGCCATTGTGCTATCTTTACCACCAGAAAAAAGTACTGCTGCTTTCATGATCATCATCTGTAAGTCTTAATTAAAGTATCCTTTATCTGATCAATCTTCTTTTTTACGCAACAAATCTTTGATGCCTTTCAATCCTCGTAAGATACTGTCTATAAACATCCCCACCAAGCCAACAATAATTCCAAGGAATCCACAGAACAAGATCACATTATTTTTAGAGGGAAGAATATTTTTTAGACTTTGAATTTCTTTCTCCACCGGGCCACTAATTTCAGTTACCACCACTTCGCCCTGAGGGAGTTGTTTTACAACCTCATCCACCTTGGAAGCATCAACAACTACTTTAACCTGAACAATGCTGAACTTAATATCGATACCACTAACCAGCACCAGCCAGCTTTTGAGTTTCTTGATCACCTCCGTGGGATTACTTCCAGGTTTGATCTGAACCATCATAGTATCAGATGATACCACCTTTCCAGATGTGATATTGCTATTAGCAGTAGTTATCCGCGACTCGATACTACTCTTCCAAGCATTGCTAATAGTTGTAGTTTTAACTGTTATTTCCCCACTTTCAACACTTAAAACACCGGGGATTTTTTTTACTTCTTCAATGGCCTGGTTGACATTACTATCTGTGGAAATGTTGATAGTTATTACTTCCTGCTCTTCACTGGTAGACATATAAAGGGCACGGGCCATATCAGGCAGATCATCGTAGACTGGGGCTATGAAGAATGCTCCGCCAATTACTCCCACAATAAAACCCATGGCAATAACAAATAAAAAGTTTTTTTTACCTATGAATGGTGTGAGGAGTGCTGTTGAGAAGACAAATGCAAGAAGAAGGATGAATAGTACAATCATTACGATAACAAATAGTGTTTCCATGGTTTCATCCTCTGCTTTCCAGTAATCTCACTACTTAATATGAATATAGTTGCTAACAACAAATTTCTAATTTCATAATCAATTAAAAATAGTAAATTTTTCCAATAGTTAGATTATACATCATTTTAAGAATTCTTCTATTTCAATAGTTTTAGTATTTAATTATTTTTTATTCATTTTATATTTATTGATAAAACGTTGAAGTGGGCCATAGTACCCATAATTTAACAAATATTCTTTTTAAATATTGATTACTTTACCCGAGTTTACATCAACATAGACAGTTTTAGTTTGGGAATTTTTAGAGAGGGGTACAATCCAAACAACTACAGTTGTTTGGTTAACCACAACCGTTCCTTGCAAAGGATCTCCAGCCTTGTATCCACTATTACCCTGTAAAGCAATTTTTTTGGCCTGTTCTTCACTTATAACAAACGACATGTTTCCGGAACTGTTTGAAGTATTAGTGCTTACATTTGTTGGAGGACTTGGTGTGTTTGTGGGAATATTTGATGGTTGAGGTGTAATAGCACCATTATCTCCTGTTAGATTAGTTTTAGGCTGGAAAGGATTGAAGGCATAGACCAAAATTATTAAAACCACAACCCCCAAGACTATAAGTGCTTTTTTTTCCCATCCGTCATTCCAAAAATCCAGTATATAATTTCTTAAATCTCTTAAATCCATTGATAAACCTACCCAAGTAGTTCAGTTATAATTCAATTATAATAATAGTATTATTTATGTTAGAGATTTTATAATTTTTACCACTGTTTAGGGTGTAATTGTTTACAAATTGTTTTGGTATGAGTGGTATGGTAACATTTTTATCACCGCGCATGATAGTTAATGTACTTGAATTACCCGAACTTGAAATAAGAGCTCCAAATGCTGGTTCAGAATCCAGGCGAATGACAACAGAATAACCATTTCCATTTGTATAAACTGTGTTCAATGCCTCAGCTATTCCTTCACCAGTCATCCTAGATTCTCCAAGACTTCCTATCTGCTCTTGATTTACCATATTGCTTACCAGACTTAACATAGCGGCAATAATAACTAAAGCAATTAATGTTACGAAAAGTAATTCAGCAGTGGCCATACCTTTATCATCCAGTCTCATGTTAATCCTAATTTTTTTTTTATTATTAATTTAAAAATTTTCTTTCATTTTAAATCGCTTCTTAAATCTATTTAATAAAATCTGTTAACATAAAAGAATTCCAATACTAGTAGCTCGACTTTAAATTAAAGAAATTCAAGTAGTAATTTGAAATGTAAAATATGTAACCAGAGGGATCTGTGAAAGCATCTCCACCTATCTTTATTGTGGTTACACTGGGACTGGGTGTAGGATAAGTGAAATATTCGTGATCGAGGTGTGAAACAGCACTGGTATTATGATAGTTATATAATGGATCTCCCACAATAAAAGTGCTTAATTTAGCTTCATTAGGTCCAGTTGAGGTGTTATTAGTTCTGTTTTCGAGCCTGTCAAAGTAAGTGAGTCCATGCGGATCTGGGAAATAATATGGGCGAAGACCAATATCACTGGGGTTGTCTGTTCCGTTTAGACAATACCATAAGAAATCGATCTTTTTATTAGGCTTATCTACAACACGATCAAAGTTATATGGATATAAAGCACCTTCATCATATTCAGGATAGCTGAAGAATAGATTACTGGTAAGAAGTTGAGAGTTTAACCATATGTATGGATCTTCTAATCCCTGGATACTAACAGGAACTTTAAAAGTGGGAGTGACACCTTCATAGGTCTGGTCTTTTTGGGTGACTCTTATGGGTAGGCCTCCCTTTACAGTAATATAAAACCCGTAAGGGTTCTCCTGAGTTATAGTTATATCATCATAGTAGAGAAGTTGTTCTGTGTAGTTATTAACAGACTCATTGTTTAAATATATCTCTCTTCCAGTTTGCGTCTCTAGGTCTTTGCAACTCTGAATAATATAATCGTTCATCGTATCAAGTACTCTAGTGTGTATGTATTCTTTACTGGCCGTTTCATTGTAACTATTGATGTATGTGTTACTAAAGAATTTTTTATCATCAATGACTTTCCGGGTGGCACTGAAAGCTGCACTTCTGCCCGCATCCCGGGTTCCTTTTTCCATTGCACTGAACACATTCAAAGCAGTAGTACTGGTTACATCTCCACCAATAGCTAGACTGGAAACCATGTTTAACTCATTTAAAATACCAGAATATGCTAGAGCAACGATAATAATTGGAATTATTAGCAGCAATGTTGTTGGTGTGAATACATAACCTTTTTCATCCATATTGGTCACCTAATAAGCCTAATAAGTCCATAAATCTAACCTCACAGGTATGGAGTTGGGTAAATCACCTGTATACATGGATTCGTTGAAAACCAAACTCTGGTCAATCCTTTCAAATCCGTACTGCTTTAATCTGTCCATGAGCGCCTGATAGGCTTCATCAATTGCTTGTTGAGCAGTTGGGGCATAGGAAGTACTCCAAACAGCATGTTCAAGTGCAGGGTATATTACTGCAACACGGGTACCAGAGAATATCTCAGCATAAGGGTCACCAGATTCCCAACCCGCTCCAGAAGTTACCCTAACCCTAATAGTGTAATTATTAGGAATATAGGTATGATTAGCGGCAGTTCCGTTGGTCATTTTTTTGGGACCCACAGCATCAAGTTCACCTAAATTCAGTATATATGGTGGAGGTCCATCGTATAGCTGTTCACCAGACGTGTAGGTTACCCTAACGTTCTTAGTGTCTAATCCACCTGAAAAGAATAAATAAGCTTCTTTGGTTTCGTTGGAACGGATTTCATAGGTAATATCCTTGGATATCTGAGTGGTACTGGACTGATCACTGACCGTTGCATACTCATCCCACCAAATGGGGAGTTTGCTGGAGCTGACCACAGCATAGCAGTTGGTAAGTCCCACCAAATCAAAGTCATTACCAGGGACTCGATCCCAGATGGTAATACGGACTTTATTAACATATCCCCTATCCATATAATCTTTTAAGTTGATAACTCCTGGAAGATTACCATATCCAGTGTCAGTACCGGACTGAGTGTTAATATCAGAACGGAAAACTCTACTCCAGTAACCAGGATTACCTCCTATTGGTGGATGGTAAACTTCCACCATAGCTGCATCAACAGCTCCATAAGGATTTATAACCACATAAGCATCTTTTATGGTACCAGCATCTGTATTATCTATCTCTTTTTCTATGGCAATAGCAGATGCATAACTGCTTCCAGGAACACTTGTTAATACAAATGGATAAGTATTCACCACATTGGTAGGGTGATTGTTAATATAATCATTAAAAGTATACCTCAGGTTTGGTTGATTGGTAAATGTTGATGTTCCTCCTGTTTGTAAGTTGTAAATCATACCACTTACCCTGTTTGTTTGAGTGCCGGGGTAGGCTAGTCCTGCAAAATCTGTGAACTGGTAATTTTTAGTAACCACACCTTGGGGCACTACCATACCCACCGTGTAATTAGCAATTAATGAAAACCATGCCATGTCATCGTATGAATTCACGTCACCATACTGAACATGAAGGTTATTTGTAGTACCAGGAGTTAGATGTGCTGGATTGATTAAGGTTCGATTGTTATAGAACCGATATGTATTATATGTGTAGAGATACTGGAAACTATTCCGTGGAACAGCATAATTTTGGTTATTAATGACAACGTTGGCAGAATAAGAATCACCGTTATTCTTATCTGCGGAATTTATGATAAATCTGGCCCAATTTATGTTCCCTGTGGTGGTATTGGGAACTGAAAATGAAATATCTCGATATGAACCACTACTATATCCCCAGTATGGGTATGATTGCAAGTGATTATTAGTTCTCCAAGGATCGAAATTTGTAAGCCAGTTGTGGAAGTTCCATAGGGTGGTGGTTACATTGGTGTCCTGTTGCATAAGACCTACTTCTTTAAGGTTGTAGAATGAACGACCTAACCATCCTTCTCTGGGTCCAGAGATGATTCTGACACCAGTGGCAACATCAGTGGCAACTGTGCCCCCACGATCGTTAAGAGCTGGCGGGTTGTAACCATTCATGGTCATCTTATAACTTACAGAATTAGGTATAAGAGAATTCAAAGAAGCAGTGAGAATTTCTTGAGCTTTGGTGGAATTATTATTGGCATAATAAACTGCAGCATCCCTGAGTGTTCCATCCTGTTCCATGGTAGCTAATACACTATCTGCCAGAGCCTGGAGATGCTGGTGATCCTGGCCCTGATATACAGGAAGTAATGCATAAACCACAATTGAAACTGTGAACACTATAACCACTACTAAGGCGAGTGCGGCATCAGCAGTGAATATAAAACCTTTATCATCCATCTTAGATCACCTGACCCAAACATATAAAGTTGCTCTGAATTTAGCTGTGTTAGCTCCAGTTAAACTAATTTCACTGGGTGGTGTGCCTTTTGGCACTTGAAGAATATACACATTCATCTTATCAGTGGGGCTACCTGCCAACCTAATAGTAACCAGATTATCCAATAATTGTGTCTCATTTTTTAAAACATTAGAGCCATATTCTGCAGGGTCGATCAATTTAACTACAGGATTAGTACCTCCGCTAAAATCATTGGGTTTAACAACTGTTACCGAATTAATATCCACCCATGCAGAGGTGACTGGTGTTGTTCCAGTACTGTTTACATATACGTAATAATCAAAGAGTGCATTAAATTGTTTGTTGGTTTGAAATGTATTTCCCTCAATTGTAAGTGGTTTGCCAGTACCCCTTATGTTAACGGCTTCAGAAACTATTTCATACGAGGCGTACAAAACTATTCTTTCCACGCGCACCACATCTTTCGCAGCGGGGTCCACTGAGGAGTCGTTAAGAGTTCCCCTTTTCAATACATTAACCCCACTACTTATACTGGAAATATTGAGGGAATAACCATATTGATCACCTAACATGTTTTGTATCTGTGCGGATGTAATTGTAGACACTTTTCTGGGAAGCAGATAATATTTTCGAGGCGTTTTTGAGGAATTATCATATCTTGCAAGGCCAGGAACTTTTAAAGATGAAACATCAGTTTCCCAGTAAGGTGGATCTCCAGATGTGGTCAAAAGAGTATTCATAGTGTCAGCTGCCACTCGCTCAGTTGACCCCCTATAGATAACATCCTGCATCTGGTACATTACGTTATCCATATCCGCAGCCACCATTCCCAGAACAAGAGTCAGGGGAATTAAGGCCAGTAGAATGTCAAGAGATAAAGCATAACCCCCTGAATCACGATTGAAAAGTCCCAATTTACTCTACCCCGAATAGTATTACATAAATATTATAATGATTTGGTTTGTTTTTTTTATTATAATTTTTTTAATTATAATGTATATATGTTATATGGTATTATAAGATTATTATTTATTATAATTTTGGTTCAATAACTAGAAACTAATAAATGCCATTGAATAATATTCAGAGTAATTTAACTTGAACAATGACAATGGATCCATCTTTCTCACCAAAACTCTTTCAGGAGAGAGTTAACTTATTATAAGGATAATGTATAATAATATGTAATAAAGATATATATTTAAAATGTTATAAATCGTAAATTAATAATTTGTAGCGATTAATATGGATAGTAAAGGACAAATTTCAGTTGAATATATTCTATTTTTGGGTTTTGTACTTGCCCTAATATTGGTTATAGTTTCTTATGTGGGCGAACAAAATGAACAAAACACTATAGCCACGGCAACGAGATTGGGAGCTGCTAATGCCTCTGCAGAAATCGGTATTGTGAATAATAATGTAAGACCAATACGTGTATCGAAAGTAGATATGACCGGAGGCACAAATATTAACATCACAATCTTCCTTTCAGATTCCAATCTAACCGAAATTCAAAAACAAACAATTCTTTCTGGTGTTCAACAGTCCATAGAATCCAGCGGATACACTGTGCAAAATGCAGGTAAAAACCTTACCATAACCACATCAAGACATAATTATCTAATTAAATTAAATTAGCTGATAAAATAAATCATAAATGATTAATCAATACAATTTCAAACTATATATCAACATTCAAATTTCAACATTCAAATTCTAAAAAGTAAGGGGATTTAAATGGAAGAAGATATTAAAATTAGCAAACCAGAACGTTCCAAACCCAAAAAGAAGCGAAATATAAATAAATGGGGACTCCTAATCAGTTTTTGTTTCATTATAATAGGTCTGGTGTGGTATGGGGTTAACCTAGGAATAATACCCTTCAATTTCCTCCAAGAACAAGCAGGACCCATTGTACTGGTTATAATAGGAATTTTAATTTTAATTAAATCATTTTAAATAGAAATATACCCGTTTAAAGTGAAAATACAATCATCTTACTTTTTTATTTACTTTTTTATATAAATGATCTAAACTAGAGGTTATACGATGAAACAATTGCTTGAAAAACTATCTAATGCTTCAGGAGTATCAGGATTCGAAGATGAAGTTCGTAAGGTCATGTCGGACGAACTTGAAAAATACGTGGATGATTTAGAAGTGGATGAAATGGGCAACCTAATTGCCACTAAAAAAGGGAAACCAGATGGTAAAAAAGTGATGTTAGCAGCCCACATGGATGAAATTGGTCTTATGGTCAGATACATTGATAAAAAGGGATTCATCAAATTCTCCAAAATGGGTGGAATCAATGACCAGATGCTCTTAAACCAGGAAGTTTTCATTCACAGCAATGGGAAAAAAATTTTAGGAGTAATAGGTAGTAAACCTCCACACAGAATGAAAGCTGCTGAGAAAAAAAAACCCGTGGAATCTGAAAACATGTTCATTGATATTGGCGCCTCCAGTAAGGAAGATGCAGAGGAGTTTGTTAATGTAGGCGACCCTATAACCATTAAACAGGAATTTGCAGAGCTTAAAAATGATCTGGTTATGGGAAAAGCCATGGACAACCGTGTGGGGTGTGCTATACTGGTGGAAGTGATGAAAAATGCCCAGACTGATGCCACCCTGTATGGAGTGGGAACTGTGCAGGAAGAAGTGGGACTTAAAGGTGCAAAAACCTCAGCCTACAAGATTAACCCTGACATGGCACTGGCCCTAGATGTCACCATATCCGGAGACCATCCTGGTATGAAAGAAGAGGAAGCACCCGCCAAAGAAGGTAAAGGACCATGCATAATACTCACTGATGCCAGTGGAAGAGGAATCATTACCCATCCTAAAGTTAAAGAACTCCTGATCAAAGTAGCCCAGGAAGAAGAAATACCTTACCAAATTGAGGTAAGTGAAGGAGGTACAACCGATGCCACAGCCATCCATCTAACCCGAGAAGGTATTCCCACTGGAGTTATATCACCACCATCCAGATATATACACACCCCAGTAAGTGTTGTTAACATCAAAGACGTGGAAAATGCGGTAAAACTTATCATAGCTGTGCTTAAAAATGTATAAAGCACATTTACTTTTTACATATGATTTTTTTGTATTATGAGGGATTAAATGAGTAAGATTATGATACTAATGTTTATAATTCTGTTGATACTGGGAGGGATAGGTATTAATAAGATTATCCAGGATGCTAGTTCGAATAAGGATTCTGCTTCCCGAAATACTCATCAAAATCCTCAAATGAACAACCAAATCTATCAATACACTTCAAACACCCAAAATTCAAACAGTTCAAACCAATCTGTAAGTCAAAACACTGAAACTTCCAGTAATTTGGCCACAGGTGACACCGTAAATCACCAACCCCCCAGTAGTTATCAATACCAATAATAAACAAAAAAAAGATTAAATAAAATGTTTTAGATAACAATAAATTGATTTTAAATGTAATAAACAGAAAAAAGAGATTAAAAAACCTTGGCAAGTTTTCATTCAAGATTTAATTAAGGGATCCATTCCCTTAACCATCATTCCTTAATCTTTATTCTCAACTCCAGAAACAATTTCAATCCCATTATCATTGATTTCGTAGGTCATAAATTGAGTAGGAGTTTTGGTGCTTCTCATTTTCACCACATCCATAACCCTCTCCCTGCGACCAGTGTATGGATTTTCTCTTTTCATAAGTTTGATAGCTCCATAAACTGAGAAAAGGGCGATTTCATTGAATTCTCGGGAGGTTGCACTGTCTAGAATTATCAGGGCGGTGATATTACGCTCCTTCAACTCGTAAACCAACAGATCGAAACGGTCCCTGAACTCGTAAGGTGTTAATTTAGCTGTGTAGCTGCCTATATTATCAATTATAACTGTTTCTGTGTCTTCAGGCAGGTCCCGGACGAACTTGGAGAAATTACCTTTCATAGCACCTACATCAATACTGATTTCGGCTTCAGTTACCTTAGCCCGGACAGCTGCCAGTTCTATAAATTGCAGGAGGCCACTTTCAGTGGCTGATTGAATATCCCAGCCAAAAGTTTCTCCTTGAGTGAAAAGATCCTTAGAATCCTCTTCAGTGGTTATGTATACAGTTTTGAGGTTCTGCTGGTAGCTTTTCATAGCAAATTGTAATCCGAATATAGTTTTTCCCGAACCAGCATCTCCAGTAATTAGGATGGTTTTTCCCCGGGGAAGTCCACCAGTAAACTTGTCAATTCCTTCAATTCCTGTTTTGATTCTCTCCAAAGACTTAGCCCCCTGTATAAATTTTTTACTGTACTGTTATTTAATGTATTTTAGTGTTATTTAATGTATTGAGACATTATTATTACTTAAATGGAAATATCTCATTCATTGCAAATATCCTTTCCCATTTTTAAGACAAACTAAACGAAACAACTTTCATTTGATTCTATTGCTATTACTTATAGTTAATCAAAAAGTTTTTTTCTTAAACGAAATTAGGGATTAATAATTAAGAATAACAGGCTTAGGCAACTCTATTATCTCTATTATCCATTTTTATACAGTTAGAATTATTCTATTTATCTAAGTGATATAACGAACTCAAATGAACATTTAGGATCATCATCCAGAAGACACTGGCTCTGTTCCACATGTCCCTTTAGAGAGGTCCAGGTAAAACTGCGTATAACTATGGCCCGGCATATTAGACAGAAAATAGGACTAACACTGTTTTCATCCGTCCAGGGGCAGTTAGCAAAGTTTAAATAACTTTTACCATTCCGGATAGTTATATCAGTGACGATACCCAAATTTGACATGAATTCACTTATCCAGGAAAGATAACACTGGAATAAAACCTCCTGATCCTCTTTATTTTCCGAACCTCGACTTATCTGGCATTTTTCTAGTTCATCCATGAACAGGGGTTTCATGTTTTTTTCAAATCTATCCGCAAAACTGCGGGCAATGTTATCTCGAATTTGTGGAGGAATGTTGGATGCAAAGACTGGTAGGGCACTCACCATAAAGCTGGAAAGCTCACCCCGGGCTTTATCCTTTAACAATTCCTCTTTTTCCTTAGCAGCCTTCCTACGTTCAGTTACATCCCTGAATACAAGAGCTACCCCTATAATACCACCATTTTCATCCTTGATGGGGGCGCTGCTATCATCTATAGGTATCTGATCACCATTTTTGTTGACCAATAGCACTTCAGCCGGCAAATCTATAATGGCATCATTTTCCACAACTTTTGACACTGGATCATCTACTGGTTCACCTGTTTCCTCGTGAACAACTTTAAAAATCTTGCCCAGTTGCTGACCAATTGCAGCATCATGTTCCCATCCCGTAATATTACTAGCAACAGGATTCATGAATTTGATATTACCATCTTTATCTGTGGCAATAACTGCATCACCAATACTTTCCAGAGTAGTGGAGAGCCATTTTTCACTTTCTTTAAGTTTACTTTCCATTTGATGCTTGTACAGGGCTACCTCAACTGCACTGTGCAGTTCTCGGTCTTCAAAGGGTTTGATTATATAACCAAAGGGTTCAGTGATTTTAGCCCTTTTCAAGGTTCTTTCGTCTGAATAAGCTGTTAAGTAAACAACAGGAACATCATATGCGTCTCTTATCTTCTGTGCTGCTTCAATACCGTCCATCTCACCTTTGAGAACTATGTCCATTAGAACCAGATCTGGCTTATTTTCTGCCACATGTTCAATGGCTTCCTCACCAGAAGGTGTTATTGCTGTAACCAGATATCCTAGACCTTCAGCCCGGTGTTTGATATCCATAGCCACTATACTTTCATCTTCAACAATCAATATTTTTACTTGAGACATGCCACTCCCCAAATTTCTAATATGAAAAATTTCTAATGTGAACTTTTAACAATATTGATTTTAAATTTGAACTTTATAAGATTTATTATTATTTTATCCTAAATATTGAGATTATAATGAGATTTTTTAATCAAACCTCATCTTTATGAAAAAAATCATAGATATCAGCAGCTAAATTCCGATTTATACCATTAACGCTAGCTATTTCATCAATTGAAGCATCAATTATAGATTCTAAATCTCCAAAATGTTTTAAAAGGTTTATTTTACGTTTAGGTCCTATGCCGGGAATTTCATCCAGGGGAGAACTGGTTAATTCTTTATGTCTGAGATTTTTATGATATTTAACTGCAAATCTATGCGCTTCATCGCGAACTCTCTGGAGTAGATGTAAAGCAGGAGATTTAGGGGGTAAAATAATAGGCAATGGAACTTCCGGTATGAAGACTTGTTCAAATTCCTTGGCTAAACCTATTACTCCTGTTTTAATGTTTAATGATTCTAAAACTTTTGTTGCGATATTTAACTGCCCGCGACCTCCATCCACCACAATAAGATCAGGGGGTGTTTCACCTTTATTTACCAGTTTTTTATATCTCCGGGTTAACACTTCTCTCATCATGCCATAATCATCAGGACCGGGAGTTTTTAGCTTATACTTCCGGTAATCTTTTTTTCGGGGTTTACCATCCTCAAAAACCACCATGGATGCAACAGCCATTTTACCTCCCAAGTTAGATACATCAAAGGCTTCTATTCTACGGGGAATTCTGGGTATTTTTAGGGAATTTTTTAATTCAAGCAAAGCTTTCCTGGAATGTTTATGGTGGTTGATGATTATATGTGCATTTTTAGTTACCATCTGAAGTAATCGTTGCTCTAAACCTTTCTCAGGGACTCTTAATGACACTTTGGGCAATTTTTTTGGATGTTCTTTTTGGAGTTTTCCATCATAGGGAATTATGGTTTTATCTCGAGTTGAGTTATCATCCGGAATCTTATTAGAAATCATTTCATCATTATCTGAATGAATTTTTCGATTATCATCTAGCCACTTCACTATGAGATTCTCATCTTCGATCATTACCGGAAGAAGTATTTCAGATGGTATCTGACGTGGTCCGGAGTAATATTGTTTAATGAAGGCAGTCAAGATTTTTGAAGGAGAATTATCCTCTGCTCCTTCCATTAAAAAATCCTCTTTTCCCATTATTTTTCCTTCCCGGACTCTGAAAACAACCACCACCACCAACTCATTGTCGCTGGCAAGTGAAACTACATCTTGATCCAGGTTACGGTTCAATTCCATCTTCTGTTTCTCCATCACCTCGCCCAGGGAGAATAATTGGTCCCTTATAACTGCGGCTTTCTCATAATCATGATTTAAAGCAGCCTGATCCATTTCTTTTCTTAAAAGATCCAGTACTTCCTGATGCTTGCCTTCTAAAAAAAGTCTTACTTTGTCCACATTTTCAAGGTATTCCTCTTTGCTCACCTGGCCCTTGCAAGGAGCGGGACAGAGATCTATTTGAAAATTGAGACATGGACCATCCATCCTTTTACAATCCCTTAACCGGAAGACCGGTTTCAAAAGTTTCAGAATACTTCTAACTGAAGTAACATCAGTGAAGGGACCGAAATACTGCGAATCATCCTCCAGCACACGGCGGGTTATCAAAAGTCTAGGATAATCTTCTGAGGTAATCTTTATGTATGGATATCGTTTATCGTCTTTTAAACGTATATTATAGCGGGGTAAATGTTTTTTAATGAGGTTGGACTCTAAGATGAGAGCTTCTTTTTCGGTGTCCGTTACCATGTAATCCATATGATGAAAATGGCGCATTAAGACTCGGGTCTTGGGATCATCTATTTCCTCTTTGAAATAACTTTTAACCCTCTTTTTAAGAGATCTGGCCTTACCCACATACAATATATTTTCCTGAACATCCTTCAGGAGATATACGCCTGGTTTTTCTGGTAAATCATCAGGATTTTTAATGGTAGTTGACAAAACAAGCCCTCTCAAACATATAAACAATTATTAATGGATTTTTTATGGAATATCATTTTATGAATGATTAGGAATTAAATGAATGTATATTAAAGAATAGGATATAAAATAATCAAGTGAACGACCTATCTAATCTGAATGAATCTAATCTGAATAAGATTATTTTAGGAATAATTTGATAATAATGATAATGGATTTTGTCTGTTCATCATTTTTAAATCAATGTAATAATGTTTATTTAAATACCCTTTAAATCAGTTTTAATTATAGATTAGTCTAATCTAAATAAAATCCATTATACTAAGTATTTTTTTGTACACTTACTCATTTTAATCATTCCTTATCAATAGGTGTAACATCATATCTTACTTCAGGATAGGCGACTTCAGGTCGTTTTACTGCAAAAGAGTATTCTAAATCTTCACACATGCCTCGAGCAATGTTGAAAGGGATTCCCAAGGCCATGTAGTCTGTGGGGAACCAGCAATTACCAGTAGGATCGATGGGACCTATAAAGCAGCGTCTTTGGGTGTTTTTTCAGCCATATGCGCAGGGCATGTGACCATGGTTGCACATGCAGGGCCAAATGGGCCAATAATAGACTCAAATGGGTTTAGAGTTCTGAAGTGAATTAAACTACACAGATTTCGAATCTGTTCCCCATTGCCGAAGATAAAAATGATGAAACAGGATTCTTATTTCTATCATCAGAAACTACTGATAAATTCACAGGATCATTTTCATCCGCTTTGAATTTATCATAATGTTCTACTATCAGATATTTCCCAGGTGTATTGACTGGACCTATAGAATCATGGAATTTCTCGAATAATTCCGGACTAGCCTTTAAATACTCTGCATTACCATCTCTAAATTTTTCATGTCCAGTGGATACGAAATATTTGATGTAAGGTGATAGTTTTTTGGAAAACCCCAACCAAGTTAAGCCTCCTAAAAAAACTCCTTTATTACAATCATGACCCATATAAAGGGCAGGGATATCTTTATCAAGAGCAGCAGTGAATATGGCTTTAGCAGCACATGAATCAACATCAACTAGGGTACAGCACCGTCAGGAATGCTTTCATGGCCATAAACACATAAAGGTGTTGTTTCCAGCATTCCAGCTCTTTTTAAAGATTCACCTATTTCTTTAACCATCTCAGGCATTTCACATCACCTTTTATTTATTGAATCGCAGCATATTTGATTAAATGTCGCTTAGCGTGGAATTCCCTTTGAAGGGTCTTATGAGATCTATGTGAAATTGATATGCGAACAGTTCCAAGATCAGTAGATTATATATAAGATATTGATAATAGGATTAATATAATCTGTTTTTAGGTTTAACGAAATGTTGATGTATATTTTGTTTTTGCATGAGGATTGATAAATGAGAGAATTTGAACTTGTATCTAATTATAAGCCCTTGGGGGATCAGCCTAAGGCAATTAAATCTTTATCTGAAGGTGTCCTGAGTGGGATGAAACACCAGACACTTTTGGGAGTTACTGGTTCTGGAAAAACTTTCACCATGGCTTGTGTGGTTCAGGAAGTTCAGAAACCAACCCTGGTAATTTCCCATAACAAAACCCTGGCAGCTCAACTGTACGAAGAGTTCAGGGAATTATTTCCCAATAATGCTGTGGAATATTTCGTCAGCTACTACGATTATTATCAACCAGAGGCATATGTACCTCAAAGTGACACTTACATTGATAAAGAGGCATCTATCAATGAAGAAATAGATATGATGCGGCATAGCACCACCCAATCGCTTTTGAGCAGAGATGACGTGATTGTGGTGGCCAGTGTGTCCTGTATTTATGGTATTGGTGCTCCTGAAGATTACGGGAATTTGCTGCTTAAACTTGAAATTGGACAGGAAATAGACCGGGAAGATATACTCTCTAAACTGGTTGAAATGCAGTATGAGCGTAATGATGTTGATTTTACCCGGGGAAAATTTAGAGTGCGGGGTGATGTGGTGGAGATTTTCCCGGCCCAGGGAAAAACTGCCATCCGGGTGGAACTTTTCGGTGATATGGTGGATGGTCTGGCATTCATCGATCATGTGCGGGGCAAGGTGACCAGTGAACTGGATAAAGTGATAATATTCCCAGCAAAGCATTTTGTTACTTCACCAGATAAAATGGACAAAGCCTTAAAGGCCATAGAAGAAGAACTTGAAGATAGATTAAGGGTGCTTGAGGCTGAAAATAAGTTATTGGAAGCACAGCGTCTGGAGCAGCGGACCAGATTCGATTTGGAAATGCTCAGAGAAATGGGTTACTGTAATGGTATTGAAAACTATAGCATGCACATCTCTGGTCGTGAATGGGGAGAAACACCTTACAGCCTCCTGCGTTACTTCGGAGAGGATTATCTTACCATCATTGACGAGTCCCATGTTACAGTGCCTCAGATTAGAGGGATGTATGCGGGTGATCGTGCGCGTAAGGATGTTTTAGTAGATTATGGCTTTCGATTACCTTCTGCTCGAGAGAATAGGCCTCTTAATTTTGAAGAATTTGAAAGTTTGCAGAATCAGGTGATATATGTTTCAGCCACCCCTGCAAAGTATGAATTGAATCTCTCCAGTCAAGTAGTGGAACAGATTATCAGACCTACGGGCCTGGTAGATCCAGAAGTGAAATTACACCCTGTGCAGGGGCAGGTGGACCATCTTCTGGGAGAAATCAGGCATAAAGTGAAAAAAAATCAGAGAGTTCTGGTTACCACCCTAACCAAACGTATGGCAGAAGACTTGACCGACTACTATGCTCGTGCTGGTGTAAAAGTTCGCTATCTTCACTCGGAGATAAGCACCCTGGAAAGGATTGATATTATCGATGATCTGCGCAGGGGTGAATTCGACTGTCTGGTGGGAGTTAACCTCCTGAGGGAGGGTTTGGACCTTCCAGAAGTAGGAATGGTGGGTATTTTAGATGCGGATAAAGAAGGATTCCTACGTTCAGAAACATCACTTATACAAACCATTGGCAGGGCTGCGCGTAATGTGGAAGGGCAGGTGATTATTTACGCTGATGAAATCACTGATTCCGTACGTAATGCAGTTGACATAACCAATAAGCGACGGAAATTGCAGTTAAAATATAACCAGGAACATAATATAACCCCCCGGAGTACAGAAAGAACTTTGAAAGAAAAGACCCGGAAAAAGGATGTTATTATGCGTGAAGATGTGGATAAAATGCCTAAAGATGAGCTGCGTCTTCTCTTAAAAGACCTAAAGGAAGAAATGAAGAAAGCAGCTGCCAGACTGGATTTTGAAGAGGCAGCCAAAATTCGTGACAAGATATTGATACTGGAAGGAGTTCAAGATTGAAATTAAGAGTTTAAAATTTCAAGAAGTTTATGAAAAATTTGTATAATTCGCGATTTATGAGAGATTTCACTCTATAATTGAAAAATTTTGAAGATAGGCACATAAATTGGAATTAAGATTGAAAAGGGGATTTCAAATTCATGAATAAGAAAGATAGTATTTTAATCAAAGGGGCCCGGGAACATAACCTTAAAAACATTGACCTGGAGATTCCCCGAGACCGTTTAGTGGTTATAACTGGAATCAGCGGCTCAGGGAAGTCATCCCTAGCATTTGACACTATTTATGCTGAGGGCCAGAGGAGATATGTTGAATCCCTTTCTGCCTATGCCCGGCAGTTTTTGGGACAGATGAAAAAACCAGAAGTGGATTATATTGAAGGATTATCTCCAGCCATATCCATTGACCAGAAAACAACCAGAATGAACCCTCGTTCCACTGTGGGAACTGTTACCGAAATTTATGATTACCTGAGACTTTTATTTGCAAGAATAGGTACTCCTCACTGTCACCAGTGTGGTCAGGCCATAAGTCAGCAGACTGCGGGTCAGATTGTTGACAGCATACTTCAGGAAGAAGAAGGTAGTAAAATACAAATTTTAGCACCGCTGGTTCGGGATAGGAAAGGAGAACATCAAAAGGTATTCGAAGAACTGCGCCGTAAGGGTTTTGTTCGAGTACGGGTAGATGGTGAAATTCACAGTCTTGATGAAGACTTCCAACTGGAGAAAAACTTCAAACACAGCATAGAAGCTGTAGTTGATCGTCTGGTGATTCGATATGACCGGGATTTTGAAAGCCGTCTGGCGGATTCTGTGGAAACCGCTCTGGAACTGGGTGAAGGTCTCCTGATCGTGGTTTATGGGAATGGGAATGCCGGGGAATGTAATAAGAATATTAAGAAAGGGAATGGGGGTCAAGGAAAGAACAAGGCTAATGAAAATAATTATGAGAAGATCTACAGTGAACACTTCGCTTGCACTGACTGTGGAATCAATTTTGAGGAGATCAGCCCCAGAATGTTCTCCTTTAACAGTCCACACGGGGCCTGTCCCGAGTGTAATGGATTGGGAAGTAAACTGGAGATCGATGCAGATCTGGTAGTGCCTGACTGTGAACTTTCCCTTAATGAAGGGGCTATTTTACCTTGGAGCAAATCCAAACATCGGGATAACTATTACGGGCAGATGTTAAGGGCAGTAGCTGACCACTATGGTTTCAGTATGGACACTCCCTTTAAGGATTTACCTCAAAAATACCAGGATATCATTCTTTACGGCTCACCTGATAAAATAGAATTTGTCTTCCAGAGAAAAAATCGTCTGCATCGGGTTAATCGTTATTTTGAAGGTGTGGTTAGGCGTATGGAACGGATTTACATGGAGACCAAATCCAATTACATGCGCAGCTATATGGGTCAATTTATGAGTGATAGGAAATGCCCGGCGTGTAACGGTACCCGCCTGCGTCCTGAAAGTCGCAGCGTGACTGTAGGTGGTAAATCCATCCCCCAAGTGGTGGAGATGCCTATAAAACATGCCTATGCCTTCTTTGAAAGCCTGGAATTATCAGAAAGGGAACAGTTCATTGGCCATGAGGTTTTAAAGGAGATAAAAGAACGTTTGAAATTCCTGAAAGATGTTGGTCTGGATTACATCACTCTTGAGCGATCTTCAGGTAGTCTTTCCGGGGGAGAGGCGCAAAGGATACGTCTTGCCACCCAGATTGGATCCGGGCTGGTGGGAGTACTATACATATTAGATGAACCCAGCATTGGACTCCACCAGCGAGACAATCATCGGCTCATTGAAACCCTTAAAAAATTAAGGGATATTGGAAACACCCTCATTGTGGTGGAACATGATGAAGACACCATTTTACATGCAGATTATGTGGTGGATATCGGGCCCGGGGCAGGAGAACATGGTGGATGGATCACTGCCACTGGCACTCCCCAGGAGATAATGGAAAACCCAGAATCCATTACCGGTCATTATCTTTCCCGTCAAGAAACCATTCCCATCCCCTCTAAACGCCAAAGGCCTAATGGGAACTTTTTAACTGTGAAGGGTGCCCGAGAACACAACCTACAGAATATTGATGTTAAATTCCCCTTGGGAGTTTTTACCTGCATCACTGGAGTTTCAGGTTCAGGTAAAAGTACCCTTATCAACGATGTATTATACAAGGGACTTTACGGAACCCTCAACCATAAGCACCTTAATCCAGGTGAACATGACTCCATTACAGGTACAGAACACGTGGATAAAGTTATTATCATTGACCAGTCACCTATTGGTCGTACACCACGCTCTAACCCTGCCACGTATACAGGAGTGTTCACTTATATCCGGGAAATGTTTGCACAGACACCTACATCCAAAAAAAGGGGTTACAAACCCGGAAGGTTCAGTTTCAATGTAAAAGGTGGGAGATGTGAGGCCTGCACAGGTGATGGTATTATCAAAATCGAAATGCACTTTCTGGCTGATGTTTACGTGCCCTGTGAGGTGTGTAAAGGTAAACGATATAACCGTGAAACCCTTGAAGTAAGATATAAAGGTAAGAACATCTCTGAAGTGCTTGACATGACTGTTGAAGAGTCTTTGGAATTCTTTGAGAACATTCCACGTATAAAGAAGAAACTCAAAACTCTGGATGATGTTGGTTTGAGTTACATTAAACTGGGACAGCCTGCTACCACCCTATCTGGTGGAGAAGCCCAGAGGGTGAAACTGGCCAAGGAGTTGAGCCGTCAAAGCACTGGCAGAACTCTATATATTCTGGATGAACCAACCACCGGTCTGCACTTTGCAGATATCAGGAAACTACTCCATGTTCTGGGAAGGCTTCGTGATGGTGGTAACACCGTGTTGGTTATTGAACACAATCTAGATGTGATTAAAACCGCAGATTATATCATAGATCTGGGACCTGAAGGTGGAGATGGCGGTGGAAGGGTGGTTGCCCAGGGAACACCAGAGGAAATTGCTGCCAGTGGCTCTTATACAGGGGAATTTTTAAAAGAAGTTTTATCTGAAAGATATAACCCCCTGAATCAATTAACACAATCAAAAAGCAAAATTAGTGAGTCCACCACAGAAAATCGCTCGAAATAAGTAATCCCTTTTTATCTAACATAAATGAACCCTATTTTTTTTACTCCCTATTTTCACCGATTTTTGAAATTAGTTTTATTCATCTTTATTGCTTACATCAACAGAACGCTACGCAGTTATTTTGAAAAATATTGGATGAAATTAGATTAATTTAAAAAAAATGGAAAATTAAAAAGATTGGAAATTAATTAGATTTTAGCGAATGATTAATGTTAGATCAATTATGATTTCTTATCCGTAAATACAGATGAGGATCATTTATTTGACGGATTCTAAGATTATGAAGTAATCAATCATTTAATATGTCTGTGATTTATTTAATTCACTTTTTATTTATCTGAACTTTTTTTCATGTTTTCTCTTTTTTCATGTAAGTTTCTTCGTGCAAATTAATTCTGCAAATTAATTCAATATCGAATCGTTGTGATTATTCTCCCAAATTTTGGATGAAACATTTATAATGTTGTGAATAATGGGTAAATTACATGTATAATAAAGAACATAGATCAATTAAGAATTTAATAAATAAGGGGGTAGAGTATGGTCTTTAACCAAGTGTTAATAAGTTTTTTATGTGCCATTGAACCCGTTTACAATATTTTAACCATGTCTTTAAATGAAGATTACTTTCGTTTGCTAATGCTTATTGTGGTAGTGGTTCTGGTGGCCATACTTGCTGAAAGAATTGAAAAAATCAGAAAACTTAACGAATTGAATAATAAACTAAAAGAGCAAACAGAAAAACTGGAAGATGCAAATCAAGAATTAGAAGCCTTTGCATATTCAGTTTCCCATGATTTAAGAGTTCCATTACGAGCAATAGATGGTTTTTCTCGTATTCTAGTTGAAGATTATGAAGATAAACTGGATGAGGAGGGAATAAGGCTTCTGAACATAGTCAGGGATAACACAGCCAAAATGGGACACTTGATTGATGATATTCTACTACTATCCCGTGCCAGTCGTCAGGAAATGAAATTTAATGAAATTGATATGGCAGCTTTGGCAAAGAGTGTTTACGGAGAATTCCAGGGAGATGTTGAAGGAAGAAATGTGGAATTCAATGTGGGAAACCTGCCCAATGCTTATGGAGACCGGGCACTGCTGAGTCAGGTATTCCAAAACCTCATTGCCAATGCCATAAAATTCACGCGCAATAAAGATCCAGCGGTTATTGAGGTGGGTGGTAAGGTCGAGAAAAATGAAATTGTATATTATGTCAAAGATAATGGAGCCGGATTTGACATGAAATACATTAACAAACTATTCGGATTATTCCAACGACTGCACAGCCCCGAAGAATTTGAAGGAACTGGTGTTGGTCTTTCAATAGTTCAAAGAGTTATAAGACGACATGGAGGTCATGTTTGGGGAGAAGGTGCTGTCGATAAGGGCGCAACCATATACTTCACTCTTCCTAAAAATAAACCTAAAAAATAATCAAGATCATGGGAAATGAAAATCCCAAAACAGTGCAAGGAAAATGAAACAAAAAGTGAACTTATAAATCAAAAAAATGGAATATTAATAAAATGGAACTTTACTCATAAAAAAAAACAAAATATCAGTAACTTTGACTTTTTACACAGCGCAAAAAGGATTGATTTTTTTAATTAGATCAGGAAGGAATGGTGTTTTAATGGAATTGGAAGAAGCTGAAATATTATTAGTAGAGGATAATCCTACAGATGCTGAACTCACCATGAGAGCATTGAAAAGGAAAAACCTAGCAAATCAAGTCGTGTGGGTTAAAGATGGGGCAGAAGCCCTTGATTTCATTTTCGCTACTGGAGAGTACGAACATAGAAATGTGGATAACATTCCCAAACTTATCCTGCTTGATTTGAGGATGCCCAAGGTGGATGGCTTAGAGGTTCTGCAGAAGATCAAAGCTGATGAACGGACAAACAGCATCCCTGTGGTGGTTTTAACTTCCTCTCAGGAAGACAGAGATATTGTGGAAAGTTACAAGTTAGGTGTTAATAGTTATGTTAGTAAACCTGTAGAATTCGATGATTTCATTGAAGCAGTATCTACTTTAGGATTCTACTGGATGCTAATCAATAACCCCCCTTAAATCTTGTTTATAAGAATTTGATTTATGAAATCATAATACTAAATGATAATGATGATAATGTTACTTGTTACTTATAGAAATGTTACTATAGATAATTGTAAGGGAAATAGTTGCTGGAATAATAACTACTCTTAATAAATATTGATAAATATGCAGTAATAAATATGATTCATATGTGAAATATGATTCTTATGTGTTAGAATAAAATCAGTGATGCTATGGAAGAAATAATTAAAGTTCTTATCCTGGAAGATGTTCCCTTAGATGCAGAATTAATAGAAAGGGAATTGAAAAGGGGAGGGTTCACTTTCAATAGCCACCGTGTTGAAGGAGAAGAAGATTACCGGAGGGAAATCGAAGAGTGGCAACCCCATATTATCCTGGCAGACCACTCCCTACCCCAGTTTGATGGAGTATCAGCGCTCTACATAGCACAAGAAAAGACTCCCCACACACCATTCATTTTTGTCAGTGGCAAAATAGGGGAAGAATTTGCAGTTGAAATGCTCAAAAAAGGAGCCACAGATTATGTACTGAAACATAATCTCTCTAAATTAGGATATGCTGTTCGAAGAGCCTTAAAAGAAGCAAAAGAACACTATGAAAAAAAGATGGCAGAAAAAGCTCTTCTTGAGAGTGAAAAAAAATACCGGGCTCTTTTTGAAAAAACCAAAAACCCCATAATGGTATTTGGTGAAGATGGCAATTTCACAGATTTCAACGAGGCCGCAGTAAATTTTCTGGAAACAGAACCAGTAGAACTTCTAAAAAAGAAAATACAAGATTTCATCCCCCCTGAAACTGAGCCCATTGATCTTAAAGAATGGTTCGTCCAGCCAATAGTGGAGTTACCTTTAAAAATCAAAGACGAAATAAAAATTTTGGAGTTAACCATCACCCCAGTGGAATTAGGTGGAAATAATATTTTCTTCGGCACAGGACGGGATCTAACCGAACAGAAAAGGATGGAAAACGCTTTAAAAGAAAGTGAAGAAAAATATCGGTTACTTGTTGAAAATCAGACTGATATGGTTGTTAAATTCGACCCTGAAGGTAAAGTCCTCTTTGCCAGCCCATCCTACTGTGAAGTTCTGGGACGCACTGAAGAGAGTATTATTGGAAGTAATTTCCTGCCACTGGTGCATCAAGAAGATCAGAAAAAAACACACCGGGCACTGGATAAACTCCACCATCCCCCTTACGTTGTTTTCCTGGAGCACCGCCTCTTAACCATGAATGGATGGCGGTGGATTGCCTGGGCAGACAAAGCAATTATGAACCAGGACGATGAACTGGAAGCATTTGTTGGTGTGGGAAGAGATATAACCGAGCGCAAACTGGCTGAAGATAGGATAATGAGATCTTTAAAAGAGAAAGAGCTTCTTTTAAGAGAAGTGCATCATCGAGTGAAAAACAATCTTCAAATAATATCTACTCTCTTGAGTCTTCAATCATCACAGATTGATGATGAGGCTGTTATTGAACTTTACCGTCAAAGCCAAAACAGGATAATGTCCATTGCCCTGATACATGAAAATCTCTACCAGTCCGAAGATTTAACTAATATTAATTTTGCATATTATGTTAAAAATTTAATAAATGATCTTTTCCACTCATATGGTGTTGATCCTGATAAAATCAATATTAAAATGCAAATAAAAGACATTATTATGGGTATTGAGACAGCTATTCCCTGCGGACTTATAATTAATGAACTTATTTCCAACACCTTAAAACACGCATTTCCCACTGGCACTGGGGAAATAAATCTGGAATTGGCAGAAAAGGAAAAGGGAAAATATTTATTGAAAGTTAGAGACGATGGCAAGGCATTCCCCGAGGATTTCAATCTGAAATCCAGGCATACGCTCGGAATAAAACTCATCAAAAACCTTGTTAGTCAATTAGATGGAGAAATGTCGTTTGATAGGGAAAATAAAGAGTTCATTATTGATTTTGAGGAACTGAAATATGAGGAGCGGATTTGATGACCGAATCACGTATACTGGTTGTGGAAGACGAAGCAATAGTTGCCATGGGAATTAAACAGAAAGTAGAAGATCTGGGTCATCGAGTGGTGGATATTGTATACACAGGAGAAGATGCTGTTGAAACCGCTTTAGAAAAAAAACCTGACTTAATTTTAATGGATATTGTTCTCAAGGGGAGTATGGACGGTATAGAAGCCGCTGCCAAAATCCGCAACCAGCTTGATATACCCATAATCTACTTAACAGCCTACTCTGATGAGGAAGTTTTAGAAAGGGCCAGAATGACAGAGCCTTATGGATACATAATCAAGCCTTTCAAAAAGAGTGAACTTAATGCTAACATAGAAATGGCACTCTATAAACATGCTGAAGATGTTAAAAAAAGTGAAAACCTTAAAAAACAGGTTTTAGCAGATTTCTATGATTTCATTTTAAACTCTATGCCCACCACGGCAGATGCTTCAGATGCAGAAATTAGGAACACCTTGCTTAAAATCTTCGCAGCAAGGCTTGAAGAGGATTTAAGACCCCGTTTTGAACAGGAACTTGGAGATATAATTGAAGAACAAGGCCTGGATGATTTGAAAAGTATTTACAATGCATATCTGGACTGGGTAGCCAATCTGTTCGCAGATTTCGGTATTCAAACTAAAATTGAAGCTAAAGGCGCTGTACATCTTTTCAAATTCTTGAATTGCCCCTGGATTGAAGATGCCAAAAAGAAACCTGTTTTCTGTCTAAACTGCCAGGCCATTAATCAGCAAACCTTTGACTGGACAGGTATGGAAGGTAAAGTAGAAAAAAGAGCCACAATTGCTGATGGTTCAGATGCTTGTGTCTTCAAATACGTTGTTCCATTTATGAAGAAGGAATAAAGGTCATAAAAAGTATTGGATTTATCAAAAAATTAAAATAATAATAAATGAATAAATGATTTAATGATTTAATGCCAAAATGTGGGTTAAACTCTGAACCAGAGGCAAATAATGGTTTTTGATCCAATTCAATAAGTGTCAAATTGTTAAGATTTTTGATGTTTTCTAGAATAATGATGAGAGAGTAAAAAAATCTTTTTGGCAACTAATGCTTGAAGATTCTTTTTGAAAGTAATTTAACTCATTCAGCGAATATTGTTGTTATTAAATAACTGATTTTACATTACTAACTTGAAAAATACATATATACTAATTCAAAGACTTGGAAAGATAATTGTTAGATATTTCTAAATTTAATATGGAAAGGGACTATAATAAAAAGATTTTAATTAAATACAGATAAATAAATATTAAAAAATCATTTTGATTTTATTAAAAATAGTGGATATGGATATTAATTAATATTGGTGATTTTATGAGCCTGATTATGACATATGTAGGGAGCAAAGGATGTGTAATGGCTGGTGACAAGCGAAGCATAGGTTTTCTTGGTGATAAAAATCAAAGAGAGGTTCTTGAAGAAGATTTGTACTCTGGGAAGATTCAAACTACTGATGAGCTCCTTAAAAGAGCAGATGAGCTTGATATAAATCTTAAAATAACGGATAATGGGGAGAAGATTCGTAATCTGGGTGAAGTTCTGGTTGGTGAGGTTAAAGTTCGCGCAACCCATGAAACAAAACGTAAAAGGATTTACGCCACCACCAATGGTTTTCACCAGGTTGAACTAACTGGTTCCCAGATAAATAAAATGCAAAGTGGTAAAAGCTCCATTGTTATTTTCGGAAATAAAATCACCAAAGAAATAGCCAATAAACGTTTGAAAAAGTATTGGAAATCTAAAATTAGCCTGGTGGAAGTGGGAGAAATCTTCCAAAAGGTTATGGAAGACGTGGCCCAAGCCACACCCTCAGTGAGTCCAGAGTATGATATATTCATTATCCACCCTCAACTGGAACATAAACAGGCCATGGAACTATTAAGAACCACTATCCTCAGTGATGTGAAGGAACTGGAAAAATGGAGAGAAAAGCTCCGGCAGGAAATGCTGGCAAAATCACGAGATATTCAAATGGCATCCAAGATCATAACTCAGGGGGAGGTGGGAAGAGTTAAAAAGGCTGAAGGGGATAAAGTTGAAGTAATTCTCTCTGAGGGTGTTGAAGCATTGAATATGGATTGGGAAGTCCTTGCCCGTGCAGGAGACTCGGTCATCATGAAACTGGAACAAGCTTCACCCCTAAATATTGGTGATTTGGTGGTAATTGAAGATGAAAATCTATGTGTCAAGAAGAATAAAGCTGCTTTAAGCTGTGATATCATTTTATGCAAAGCAGATTAAAAGATATTTAAAAAGTTTATTGGAAAGGTATTATTTGAATTTTTAATTAAAAAAGAATTAATTAAAAAAATAATTCCCTGAATAAATTTAACCCTTTAACCAGATAATAAACTTAAAGTATAAAATCAAGGTGAATATATGAAGTTAACCTTTTTAGGAAGTGGTGGTGGACGATTTCGCTACTATAACCCAGCGCAGGATGACCGGCGGATTTAGAATCGATGGTATTGACGGGAAAAACCTGCACCTGGATCCTGGGCCTGGGGCTCTGGTAAGAAGTTACCAGTTCGGTGTGAACCCCCTAAAACTCCACGGAATCCTGGTATCACACTCTCACACCGACCATTATAGCGATGCTGAGGTCTTAATTGAGGCCATGACTCGGGGTATGACCAGAAATAAGGGGCTGGTTATTGGGAGTCAGAGTGTTATACATGGTTACAAAAAGTGGGGACCATGCATATCCCATTATCATTTGAGTAAACCAAGGGTGGAAGTTATGGAAGCTAGGCAAGTACTCCGACTGGATAATTTGAAGGTTACTGCCACCCCTACCAAACATGGTGATCCTAAAAATATTGGTTTTCGTCTGGAATGGGATGGATTCACTCTTTCCTACACCTCTGATACCGCCTACTTCGAAGAACTCAGCAAACATCATCAAAAATCTGATGTTCTGATTGCAAGTGTGATAAGGCCTCAGGATGAAAAAATCAGGGGCCATATGTGCGCTAATGAATTTAAAAAACTAATTGAAGAGACTTCACCTAAAATGGCTATCATCACCCATCTGGGTATGAAGCTCATCACTGATCACCCTGTTGAGGAAGCTAGAAGATTAACTGAGGAAACTGGAACAGAAACGATTGCTGCCCAGGACGGAATGGTAATAGATTTGGACCAATTCCGGGCTAAACAGCAGACCCTTGATGAATATTAAATGGATGTATATCTGAACAAGCATCATAATTATAAATAATAAAATCCAATTCGGTAAATAATTCTAAGAATATAATTCTTGGAATAATTGCCTCGGTGGCTCAGTCTGGTAGAGCGCGTGACTCGTAATCTCGTGGTCGGGGGTTCAAATCCCCCCCGAGGCTTTTAAATTTCAATTTTTAAAAAAACCAACGGAATAATATTAATAGTCAAGATATGTATAAACGACTTAATCCTTAAAGCCTTAATCCTTAAAGAATGCTTAAAAATTTAAAACTTGCTAATACTTTGAATCAATAATTCCAAAACAGGTGTAAGTGAATGGATTTAACCTTCTTATTCGTTCAAAGAGGTGTTGGTTTTACACTGGGTTTATTATTATTTTACACGACTTTGAAGTTGCTTAATGCCCTTAAAAATAAAGAAATCGCCATGTCAATGGTTTTTTTACATAAGAAAAGAGTTATTAATCTTTTCGGATTACTGGTTATGAGTACTTTAATAACTTTTATAACCGGGCTGGTTTACGTTTTTTTGGGTAACAGTATTATTGTGGAATTATTGCTGGATTTGAATGCGCTTATACTATTGATGTTCACCTTTTTCTTGCAGAAACTAATGAGGGGGGTCTAATAATGGATATTTTCATCTCAGCAATAATTCTAATCTTAACTACTACCGTGTTTTTCTTACCAGTTAAAATCTTTTTAAATCTCAGGAAGTACAAAGAAGCAGCTTTGGCTTTAATCTTCAATAAGTTAGAAAAAAGTATAGTAGCATTTAAGATTTACGCTGTAGCAATCCTTTTTTTCTCAACGGGAAGATTGTTAGATCTTTTGAATATAACCTCTTCATCCCCACTCATTGATGATCTGGCTACTTTTTTAAATTTAATAACCACTGTTCTCCTTATTTATGCATTTTATAGACTGTTGAAAATAATAGAAATCGAAAGTGGAACTTTTTAATTTTTAAAATTTCTAATTTCATTCCAACTTTAAAATCAATAAAATCAGCAATAAAATCAAATTTTTAATTAAAAATTTTCATTTATAGGGTGTTAGATTTTTACATTTCAGCGAGCCGTTGTAGTTGCTTGTTATCTGGTTTTAGTTTGGATACTATTAAGGCTGCTAAAAGTACACTTAAATATGTCGTTTTTGCTACTGATTTGT